>NZ_JADBSA010000249.1:0-15958 GCF_020246945.1 Microcystis sp. M113S1
TGCCGTTAAATGTTCGAGAATGGGACTGTCCAGACTGTGGGACGCACCATGACCGAGATATTAACGCCAGTAAAAACATTTTGGCCGCAGGACTTGCGGTGTCAGTCTGTAGAGCGACCATAAGACCAGAACAGAGTAAAACTGTTAAGGCCGGTGCGGAACCCCGCAAGGGAAAGAAGCAGAAACCTAAATCGTGAGGTTTGGGAATCACCGTCCGTTTACGGCGGTGAGGATGTCAACTCTGGCTAAAAACCACGGCAGAACAATTAAAAAAAGGCCAGTTTGCCGAGGTGGATTTAGACAACTTAATTGAGGAGATTGAATCGATGGGGAGAAGTGAAAGACACGCGCTCAAAAGTCTTTTAACTCGTCTCCTAGAACATTTACTCAAATTAACCTACTGGCAATCGGAAAGAGACCGGAATGGCAATCATGGTCATGGAGAAATCAATAATTTTCGGGCAGAAATCCAAGATTTACTGGAGGATAGCCCTAGTTTAAAGCCCTATCTTCGGGAGATTTTTGAGCCATCCTACCATACAGCTTTAGAGACCGTCCGGAAAAAAATGGGTTTATCCCCCGGCGGCCTACCCAGTCAGATAATTTTTAATCTCGAACAGGTTTTAGATAATCAATGGCTCCCAATTGAGTGGGAATAAACTATTGACTATCTAATAGTAAATCTGGTTATTAAAGAGTGATTATTTATTCCCCCTTTTGCCTCTTGCCTATTGCATGAGTGCCTGTCCTGATAAGTAGCCTATATTCAACGGATTTAGTATAAATTACTCCTTGATCGCTAAACAGTCATCAGTGAACTGAAAACTCAAATCTGATAACTCAAATCTGATAACCGATAACTGATAACTGATAACTGATAACTGATATGGGTTCACTCAAGCAACTTCTTCATTAGGGCATCCACTTCCTCCAGGCCGGATTGATTATTTTTTAGGACATAAACCGCTCGCGCTTGCTTAAAAGCTTCCGCTGCTTCTCTTTTTCGTCCCCGGCCCGCGTAGGCACGACCGAGATTAAGATAGACATCGGCGTTATTGGGGGCAATTTCGGCCAAATCTTGATAGGCGATAATTGCTGCAAGATAATCTTTTCTGGCCAGATGGATGCGACCAATTCCCGCTTGTGCTTCCAAAGATTGGGGTTGTAGGAAAACAGCCCGACGATAAAAGGGGAGAGCCTCGTCAAAACGCTCTTGTTTTTCGAGTAAAATACCTATTTTTAGCTGAATTAAAAAATTTCTTGTACTTTGTCGCTCTATTTCTTTTAAAATCTGGGTTCCGCCATTTAAATCGCCCTGTTTGAGCAAAAGGCTGGCCAGTTGCAATCTTAATTCAGTATTGTTAGGGAATCTTTGCAGGGATTTTTGGAGAAAATCGAGGGCTTCGCTGCTTTTATTCTGTTCAATCAAGGCTTTACCCATGATTTCGTGGGCTTGCTGATTATTGGGGTCGAGAGCTAAAACCCATTGGTAAACTTCGCCCGCTTTAGCATAGTTTTTTTGGCGTAATAACACTACCCCTAAACCGAGGTAGTGTTGGACGTTTTTCGGTTCTATTTGGATAGCGTAGTAGTAAGCGGTGGCTGCATTGTCATAATCACCGATATTAGCCAAACTATAACCGAGAGCATGGAAAAAGTCAGGATTACTCGGATCGAGACTTAAAGCTTTTTGGTATGCTTGGGCGGCGGCGTTATAATCCCCTTGCCGCGTTTGTAAAAAGCCAATCCCAGAGAAAATTTTGGCATTATTGCCATCAAGGGCGGCAGCCCGCTCGTAAACGGCTATAGCTTCCCCATAATTGCCATTTTTGACCAATTGCCGCGCTTGACGCAGTAGTTCGTTAACCTGTGAATCCTTGCTCACGATTGCACCTGCGGGATTATCAGCGATCGCAATTGAGGCAGAGAAACAGCCCCCCGCGAGAAGACCGACGAGCAAGATTAGACGGGTAAATTGTTTCATCGCTTTACCTTTGTTAACGATTCTTAATTAAAGTTTATTCTAAATAGTATTGACAAAAATCAACTATTCTGCATCACCTTGGACGAGATTATTGCGGGCTTCTTGGGCGACTTGGGCGCTTTTGTCGTTGGTTAACTGGGTCAAAACAGCGATCGCATCCTGTCCCCCTAAGCGGCCTAAAGCTTGAGCGAGACGATAGCGCAGTTGCCAGTCATCATCATTAGCCAAGGGAACGAGTAAAGAGACGGCGCGGGGGTCGCCTAGTTCCCCAAAAGCACTAACGGCGGCCGTTTTTACCAATTCATTATCGGAGTTAAGGGCGATTTCGAGCAGTTCAAAGCCCCGGGGTTCCCCCAATTCGCCCAAAGCTGCCACAATGCTAAATTGAATTAACCAGTCGCAGGATTGTTGATAGACGGCCACCAGATCATCGTAGGCTGCGGTTAATTTTAACCCCCCGATCGCATCGGCCGCGGCCGCTTTCACGTCTGCTTCGGGATCATGCAACAAGCGATCGCGCAGAATAGTTAAGGCCAGATCGAGATTCTGACGACCGAGGATATCTAACTGACTTACCGCCGAATAACGCACCCTAGCGTTACTATCGTTAATTAAAGGCTGTAACATCTCGAAGGCGATTTCTGGGGCTAAATAACGCAGTTGATTAACTCCCGATAAGCGATGGCCATAATCATCGGAATCAAGCAGCTGTTGCACGGATTCAGGGGAATAATTCATAATTTGATGACACCCTTAACAATTGGACTGGTATTAATTGTCCCATGAATAGTTATCGGCTCCTGACTATCTTGATCATGTTTAGTTCCCCGGTTTTTTGGGGCTGTCGTCCTCCCTCTCCCCTTAAAAAAGAACCTACGGCCGAGATGCTCGTTTCTCCTTCTCCCAGTCCGATTATTTCCGCATCAGACATTAAAGCTGCTAATCGTTATCGTCAATTGGGATTACAGTATCGTCAACAGGGAGATTTGAGCAAAAGTATTGAGGCTTTAAAAAAATCGGTACAGTTAAACCCCAATCATCTAGACGGTAGAGTAATTTTAGGCTGGACACAACACCTAGCTAAACAATCTTTAGCGGCACAAATAACCCTCGAAGAAACGATTAAAATTGCTCCCGATCATGTGGCTGCTTATAATGCTTTGGGTATTGTTTATCTTGTCGGTGGTCATCTTGAAAAAGCCGTAGTCACTCATACTAAAGCCGCTAATTTAAAACCTGATAATGAAATTGCCTACTATAATTTATCCCTCGCCTATCATCGTTTAAAAGATTTTAATTCAGCTATTACTAACGCTGAAAAAGCAGTTAAATTAGAGCCGAATAATCCCCATCCTCTTGTGGCTTTGGCAATGATTTATTTAGAGCAAGGTGATAGTAAAAAAGCTCATGATACCTATAGAAAGGCTGTGGATTTAGACGGTCGTTATCGACAAAAATGGTTTCTGGCACATCTGAAGGAAGCTGGTTTTAGTCAGGAGCAAATTAAATTAGTAGAAAAGTTACGAGCCTAGATTTAAAAAATATTATTTACTCTTAAGATGCCTGTCGATGTCCCAGTTTTAGGAAAATAGTTTCTAAATCTTCGCGGCAAGTATAAAACTCGCTTAAGGTCAGACCAGAAACGACTAAAGATTTCAACAATTCGGCACTATCTTCTAGGGTTCCCGTAAATTTAACCTGGAGAGTATTAGTATTAATAATTCTTTGCCAACTTTCCACAAAAACACATTGTTTAAGAGCAGTTTCTAAGGCTTCTAAATTGCCTAGAGTCGTGATCTGCAAGTATTGGCCAGCTAGACGTTGATTTAATTCTTGTAAAGAGGTACTTTCCACTAGATAACCTAATTCCATGATGCCCACAGAACTACAAAGTTCGGCTAAATCACTAAGGACATGGGAGGAAATTAAAATAGTCATACCTGCCGATTGTAAGACTTTAATAATCTCACGAAATTGTAGGCGAGCGATCGGGTCTAATCCAGAAACCGGTTCATCGAGAAGTAAAATTAAAGGTTCATGGATAATCGTTCGGGCTAAACTTAAACGTTGTTTCATCCCCCGGGACAAAGTAGCGATCGAATTATGGCTTTTACCTGTCAATTGTACCAGTTCTAGAACCTCATAAATGCGGCGATGACGTTGGGAGCGAGGGATATGATAAAGACGGGCAAAATAATCCAGATAATTCCAGACATTTAGGTCATCGTAGAGGGGAAAATTATCGGGTAGATAACCTAAGTTTCTTTTGAGACGGGGATTACTCTCATCTCTTAAAAGACGTTCTCCGTGCAGATATATTTCTCCCGTTGTCGGTTCTTCCGCTGCCGCTAACATCCTAATTAAAGTGGTTTTTCCCGCTCCATTTGGACCGATTAACCCGTAAACTTCCCCCGCTTCAATCTGTAAATCCACTTGATTAACAGCCCCATGGCGGTCAAATTGTTTGGTTAAACCAACGGTAGCAATGGCTAATTCTGGTGCGTTCATAAAGTTTTAGTAGTCGGATTGCTGACAAACTGGCCACCACATTCTTAACATTAACGTTTGGGTTTCCCGTTATCAATAGAACCATTCTTGATGGTATGGTGAGAACCCCACTAGGACAAGGCAATACAGGCGAAGAGGTGATTTTGTTCTGTGTTAGACTGATATTTGAGTAAGTCTAACACGAACCACAAAAAGATATTGATCAGAAAACTGATCATCAAGCTAGATGTTTAAAGACTGATTTGAACCAATTATTTTTTTTTGTTAATGAATATTTTTGCTAATAAATATAGCAAAAGTATAGATGATTTCCTGACCTAAGATCACATTTTATTCTTTTTTAAACTTCAATCTAAAAATCGAGAAAAAAGCAAAACCCTCCATTATACCATAAAAAAATTATGCAAGAGGTCTACTTAAGATAAAAATCGGTAAAACTACACCCCACACCCCACACCCCACACCCCAGGAAAAACTTTTTGCCGCAAACCCTAATTATCCGATGATTTCTGGATTTAATACCATGTATAGACGAGAATTACTGCAATTTATTGGCTCTCACGCTCTTTTTGGGGCTATTAATCGAGAATTTGCTTGGAATTATCAAAATATTGACCATTGGGGCGAATTATCAAGGAATTATCGCCTCTGCACCAGGGGAAAGCAACAAACACCGATCGATCTGAGTATAGTGACTGAAAAAGAGCTATACCAACCCACCTTTAATTATCGTCCTGTACCCCTAAAAATTCGCCATAACGGTCGTACAATCTTGGTTAATACCGAAAAAGGTGGAAACATGAGTTTTCACGGCGAAAATTGGGATTTATTGCAGTTCCACTTTCATCATCCCAGCGAACATCAGATTAAAGGTCAGTCTTTCCCTCTAGAAATTCATTTAGTGCATGGGAATGGGAGGGGAAATTTAGCAGTTGTGGGCATTTTAGCCGAAATTGGGGCAAATAATCCCTATTTACAAACCATTTGGGATTATTTGCCCCAAGAACCTTCTCCTGAAATGATTATCCCCGATACTTGGGTCAATGCCGGGCTTTTACTGCCGGAAAATAGCGATTTTTATGAATATCGGGGGTCTTTGTCCACTCCTCCCTGTAGCGAGGATGTTCTCTGGTTAGTCTGGCAAAATGCGATCAAAATTTCTCCCCAACAACTGCAACAATTGGCTGAGATTTTTCCGAGTAATGCGAGGAATATTCAACCCTTAAACGGGCGCTCGATCCTGCATTCCTAGCCCACCAATTGTCGGCATTTTGGCTAATTTAGATAATTTTATTAACTTTTAGACCAAAAATTGTAAATAACTCAGGAATGCGCTCAATAACTAAAGCTTCGGTGGCTGTCCAGTCACTTTCTTTAGTGGCTAAAACCCCCAGAACACTCAGAGGAACCTGTAGAAATAGGTGACTTAAGAGGAGAGCGATCGCAGCGATTACTAAACCTAAAAGCCGCCATTGGGGGAGATAGGCGGCCACGGCAGCCGCTAGAGGGGCAAAATTGTAGATTGGCCAAGCGATGAGAATTAAGAGGACGACTCCCAAAAGAGTAAGAAGACGATGGCGAGGACGTTTAAAAAGAGAGAGAATTTTTAACTGTTCGGGGGTGAGTTGACTAGGTTTGAGAGCAACCAACAAAAGACTAAAAATATCAAAAGGTTTTGTCCACTGCATCCAAAAAACGGGAATAATAGCGATCGCTCCTAGAAATAGCCATTCTAGCCAAAGAAAAGGCAAGGGATCGCCCACAGCTAAACCAATCCAAGCGATTTGTAAAAAGATTGGCAAGGCCGCTAACCCTGCCAAATGAATCCACAAAAAAGGTTCTGATTTCATAGAGGGAAATGGGGGGTTAGGGGTTAGGGGTTGGGGGTTAGGGAGCGGGGAGATGGGTAGGGCTGATTCATTCTCCGAATCGAATTCTTTTTTTGCTACCCTTAATCCCTTATGAGGTAAGCTAGGGAGCAGGGAAGTACAGGTTTTTGCTCTCATAGTAGGTTGATTCATGAATCAACCTACAAAGCACGACGTTTTGACAAATTTTCAGCTATTTATTTCCGAGAAATCGCCTAAAAACCCGGCCAGATCAGGATTTGAGAGAATGACATTTCAGAGAATGAAACGACCCTAGGGAGATGGGGGAGTGGGGGAATTATGAATTATGAATTATGAAGTGGGGAGACCACTTCGTGCGCGTTGCGGGGGGAGTGGGGGAATTATGACTGATAACTGATAACTGATCAGTTATCAGTTATCACTGACTCCCGACGGTTCAAGTCTAATTAACTGGATAAAGTGCGACGTTTCATGACCATTTCGTAGGCTTCGATAATGTCGCCTTCTTTCCAGTCATTGAATTTAGAAACACCGACACCGCACTCGAAACCGGTCGCCACTTCCCGGGCATCTTCCTTCATCCGTTTGAGGGAATCGAGAACTCCCTGATAGACAATTTCCTTGCCGCGACGCACGCGCACGAAGCGATTCCGCACCAGTTTACCGGATTGGACATAACAGCCCGCCACGGCCCCACGACCGACGGTGAAGACGGCACGCACTTCGGCGAAACCGAGGTGTTCTTCCACTTCTTCGGGGTCGAGAAGACCTTCCATCGCTCCTTGAATATCATCGAGAAGCTTGTAGATGATATTGTAATCGCGGATATCGACCCCTTCCCGATCGGCGGATGCGCGCGCACCACTGGCAAGGGTGGTATTAAAGCCCACCACCACCGCACCACTAGCGGCGGCCAGATCCACATCGGTTTCGGTGATTTCCCCCGGAGAGGCGAGGAGAACGCGAATCTGGACTTCGTTTTGGGGTAACTGTTTAAGCGCACCGAGGATGGCCTCGACGGAACCTTGCACATCTGCCTTGAGGATGAGATTAAGTTCCTTGAGTTGTCCTTCTTGAGCTTGGATAGAGAGAGTGCTAAGGCTAACGCGACGGGAGGAGAGGGCCTGTTGTAAACGGGTGTTGCGTTGTTCGATCGCCCGTTGATCGGCAATTGATCGGGCCTCTTTTTCACTTTCATAGACATCGAATTCATCGCCGGCGGCCGGGACATCACTGAGACCGAGGATTTCCACGGCAAAGGAGGGGGTGGCCGCTTCGACTTTTTGACCGCGATCATCGATCATGGCCCGAATTTTGCCGAAAACGGAACCGGCGACGATGCTATCACCCACGCGGAGAGTGCCATTCTGGACGAGCAGGGTAGCCACGGGGCCTTTGGTGCGATCGAGGTTAGCTTCGATCACGGTTCCCTTGGCCAAGCGATCGGGGTTAGCGACCAATTCCGCTACTTCTGCCACCAAGAGGATCATTTCCAGCAGATTATCGAGATTTTCACCCCGCAGGGCGCTAACGGGAACCATGATCGTCTCACCGCCCCAATCTTCGGCCACCAGTCCCTGTTCGGTCAATTCCTGTTTAATCCGGTCGGGGTTAGCTGAAGGTTTATCGACTTTGTTAATCGCCACCACGATGGGGACTTCGGCAGCCCTGGCGTGACTGATTGCCTCTTTCGTTTGGGGTTGTACGCCGTCATCGGCGGCTACCACCAGCACGGCTATATCGGTGACTCTCGCCCCGCGGGCGCGCATAGCGGTAAAAGCTTCGTGGCCGGGGGTATCCAAAAAGACAATCTGTTCTGGTTTGCCGTTATGTTCCACATCGACGTGGTAAGCACCGATGTGCTGGGTGATGCCACCGGCTTCCCCCTGGGCGACTTTGGTTTTGCGGATCGAGTCGAGGAGGGTGGTTTTGCCGTGGTCAACGTGACCCATAATGGTGACGACGGGGGGACGACGCTGGAGACTTTCCCAGTCGGAGACATCGATCATTTCCGTGGTTTTGATTGCCGCCGACTGGGTGCTGGGGGTTTCCACGGCGATCTCGAAGTCCCTGGCGATCATTTCGATCGTGTCCACGTCGAGAGTTTGGGTGATATTAACCGCCATCCCTTTAAAAAATAGGGTTCTGATGATCTCAGTTTCGGGGACTTTCATCAATTCCGAGAGGTCGCGCACGGTGAGACTGCCGGTGACGACGATGCTTTCCGGGCGTTTTTCCTCTTGGGGTTCTTGGCGCTCGCTTTTCTGTCCGCCAGTGTGGGCGGTTGGTTTACTAGGCCGCTTAACTTTGACTGCTGTTGGAGTGCCGGAGGTGGCAGCTTTAGCGGTGGGCGGTTTGGGGGGACGAGCGGTGGAAAGGGTAAAACTGGGGGTATTAATTAACCCGGACAGTTCCGATTCTAGATCATCATCATCTTCAAAGAGAGCTTGGGTGCGGCGTTTGTTTTTGCCGGCAGTTTTGGCGGTTTTGGCCGCTTTTTTCTCTTCTTCCTCTTCTTCTTCCCAGCTTGATTTTTTGGCCATGCGAGGGGGCATGGTGGGTCGTTTGAGTTTTTTCAGCCCGTCTGCTCCGAGCAATCCGGTATCTGTATCGATTTCTGTGCCATCAGCACCAGATTTCTTGGTGGTATCGGTTTCTTCCCCGCCGGTAGCCGAGATTTTAGCGGGTAAACCGGGGCGAACTGGGCGCTTCAATTCCACCGTCTCCCGCACTTCTCTAGCTGGTTCGGCCGGTTTCGGGCTTTTTCCGTCGGGTTTGCGGTTGAGGGTCGGTTTTTCTGGTTTAGCCAAGCCTAGCCTGCGCTCAGGACTAGGGGCATTTTCGCTCTCGCCGCGCTCGCGTTTTTCTCCCCTGGGCCTGTCGTTACTGCCAGGAGCATTTTTAGAGCGGGGTTCTGGCCGGCCCGAGGCAGTTTCAGGGCGTGGTTTCGGGGTGAGGGAAGGTCGATTAGGTGGGGCGGTTAAGGTGGGGGCTGCTTCTGACACTAGCGGGGTTTCGGTCGGGGTTTCTTTAACACTGGGGCTATGAGATAGCATCTCTGCAGCAGTGGCGGGAGTTTTTTCGGCTGCTCCGTCGCGCCCTGGGGGAGCAACGAGGGGTTTAACCGGGGGACGGGGGGGACTGATTAAAGTCGGTTTGGCCGAGGAACCGGCTTGACCGGGATAGCTTTCCCCTTCTTCGCCGGTTTCGGGGCGGTTGTGTTTATGCAGGGCTAAAATCTTTTGTTTTTTTTCTTCGGCAGGACTAGCCGATTCTCGCTGACCCGTGCTATTTTTACTGGTACTCGAAACAACTCCCTTCGCAGCGATTGCTTTGATGCGTTGGGCATCCTCTTCGCTGATCGTGCTACTGTGGCTCTTGTACTCGATGTTCAACTGGTCACAGATGTCCAAAATGTCTTTGTTGTCTAGATTCAATTCTTTTGATAAATCGTAAATTCTGACTTTCGTGTTACTCATCCATTATCCCCCGGCTAAAGTGTTAGTGATCCTAATAATTTGGCTGATTTTTTGATCCTGTCAGGACTGTCCCATTTCCATGCTAACGATTTTGTGGCTATGATCGTCAATTTTAATCCTGATTTGGACGACCTTGCCAGGCAGTCCCGAGTCGCTCTTGCAAGGATTCATAGAGCGTTTCGGGAATATTGGCTTTTAGGGCGCGTCCGAGACGATTTTTTTGTCGGGCTAGTTGCAGGCAGTTGGGTTGTGGACAGATATAGGCTGATCTTCCCATGCCTTGATCTAATTGTATCTGTCCGGACGGGTGTAGTCGGACAATTCGCCAAAAGGATTCTTTCGGGGCGAAGAGACGGCAGCTAATACAGCGTCGATAATTGACGAAGGTGTTCATTCTCGGTCTAAATCCTGGGATTCTGGGTCTGTTTCAGCGGGTTTTACCTCTTGTTCGCCTTTATAGAGGGCTATATCCTTAATATCGATTTTCCAGCCCGTCAGACGGGCGGCTAGACGCACGTTCTGCCCTTCTTTGCCAATCGCTAAACTCAATTGATCCTGTGCCACCAGTACCAGTGCTTGTCTTTCTTCGGCATTAGTGAACAAAACTTGGTCGATACGGGCCGGACTAAGGGCATTGGCAATGTAGGTGGCGGGGTCTGGAGACCAACGAATCACATCGATTTTTTCGCCCCGCAATTCGTTAACCACAGCTTGAATCCGCGAACCTCTAGCCCCAATACAAGCACCAACCGGATCCACGTCTCTCTCTAAGGTATCGACGGCGATTTTTGTCCGCGAACCAACGTGACGGGAGGGGGGATTGGCTTCCCGGGCGACGGCGACAATACGAACGATTTCCTCCTCGATTTCGGGAACTTCGTTGGCGAACAGATATACTACCAAGCCCGCCGCCGCTCTGGAAACGATTAATTGCGGGCCGCGGTGAGAACCTTCTAGGACTTTTTTGAGCAGAACTTTAAAGGTGGCGTTAGCGCGATAGTTATCGTTGGGCAGTTGTTCCCGTTTGGGTAGTTCTGCTTCCACTTCCGGTTGACCGTAGGTGCTTTGTACCATGACAATAGCGGCCTGTCTTTCAAAACGGACGACCCGGGCCTGTAAAACGGTTCCTTCCAGATCTTGGAACTCCTCTTGAATCATTTTGCGTTGGTTATCCCGCAGTTTTTGCAGTAAAACCTGTTTAGTTTGAATCGCCGCCATGCGACCAAATTCTTTTTGGTCGGGGGTGACATCAAGAACTACTTCATCCCCTAACTGGGCCTCATCGGCCACTTCTTGCACTTCTTTGAGACCGATGTGATGGTCGGCATTGGTCACTTCTTCGACAATAGTTTTAGTAGAAAGGATGCGAAAGCCTTCTTCTTCTACATCTAATTCCACATCAAAGTTATTGAAATAATCTTCATGGAATTGAGCAGCTTTTTCTAAACTTTGGGCGCGTCGATAACGTTCATAACCCTTGAGAAGTGCTTCACGCAAGGATTCTTGTACGGCATTTTTGGGCAGATTATGTCGTTGGCTAATTTCTTCGAGCATTATTTTTAAACCAGGCAAATTAACAGTAGCCATAATTATTTTTTCTCCTTACTTTTGAGTTATTAGTTTTTTAGCCGTCAGCCTTGTATCAGTTATCAGTTATCAGTTATCAGTTATCAGTTATCAGATGTAAGTTTTAAGTTAATCAGTTAGTTAGTTATTTATCTTCATCCTTATCCCTGTTTACTGATTACTGTTTACTGATTACTGATTATTGCGCTGCTCATCTAAACGGACGCTGATGACGGTAGTGCGATCGATGCTCAGGGAGCGACCTTTTTGGTTAAGATAAATAGATTGCTCATCTCTACCTTGCAGTTTTCCGCGCCATTCTTTCGGTTTTCCTTGGCTATCCTGGCCAGTAACGATGACGGGAAAACCTTTAAAAGACTGAAATTCGCGCTCACTGCTCAGTTGTCGAGAAATGCCGGGGCTAGATATTTCTAAAACGTAGGCCTCTGGTAATATTTCTTGACTGTCGAGGGCGGTTTCTAAGGCCCGACTCATCTGCTCACAGTCCTCTAAACCAGTATCTCCCCCCAGATTGCGAATATCGACGCGCAGGACGGGAGGCCTTTTATTGGTTTGAAAAACGATATCGACCACTTCTAGCCCCAAGTTTTCAGCGATAGGGGTGGCTAGATGCAGCAGGTCGGGGATGAGCGGATGGGTCATGATTTGGACAATAAAAAAAGCGGGCGAAACCCACTTCCCTAAACTGTTAGTGATTGGGATAGGCAGTTGTTAGACCACCTAGCTGAATACAATATAGCAAAAAACCGTCATCACTATTTGCCCCCGGGGTCGTGCCTGGGGGAAAACAGAACAGTGGTCACGATCGAGTCGATCTGTCACAATGAATACAGGGTAACTAGATATAGAGTCAATTATGGATCAAAAATCTCCACTCACCGTAGTTAGAGCCAAGTCAGCTAAGAATCGTGGTAATCGACCAGTATGGAAAGGGATTGTCACCACTTGGATGATTGTGCAAACCTTTGGCCAGGTCACTCCTGCTTGGAGTCAAAAAAACCAAAATACCCTCACCTACGGTGAATTGTTAGAGAAAATCGAGCAAGGCAAGGTAAAAAAGGTCGAAATCAATCCTTCTTTGCAGCAGGCAGCAGTTACCCTCGTCGGTCAAACGGACAAGGATCCCCCGAAAGAAGTCAATTTATTTGACCAAAATCCCGAATTAATCAAGAAACTCGATGCTAAAAAAATTGAGTACGGCATTCTCCCCAGCACTGACAATTCGGCCTTGATCAATGTTCTCACTAACCTGTTAGTGATTATTGTTGTCTTGGGATTATTGGTGTTTATTATCCGTCGTTCTGCCAATGCTTCCGGTCAAGCGATGAACTTTGGTAAATCAAGGGCGCGCTTTCAGATGGAGGCGAAAACCGGCATAGAATTCAATGATGTGGCGGGTGTGGATGAGGCCAAGGAAGATCTAGAGGAAGTGGTGACATTCCTCAAGCAACCGGAAAAATTTACGGCGATTGGCGCAAAAATCCCGAAAGGAGTCCTGTTAATCGGGCCTCCGGGGACGGGAAAAACTTTACTGGCTAAAGCGATCGCAGGAGAGGCGGGAGTGCCTTTTTTCAGCATCTCCGGGTCGGAATTTGTGGAGATGTTTGTCGGGGTTGGTGCGTCGCGAGTGCGAGATCTATTCCGAAAAGCCCAGGAAAATGCCCCTTGTTTGGTTTTTATCGATGAAATTGATGCCGTTGGTCGTCAAAGAGGGGTCGGTTATGGGGGAGGTAATGATGAACGGGAACAAACCCTGAACCAATTATTGACGGAAATGGATGGTTTTGAGGGAAATACCGGTATTATCGTCATTGCCGCCACCAACCGCCCCGATGTTTTGGATTCGGCCCTCTTGCGTCCGGGTCGTTTTGATCGACAGGTGGTGGTGGATTATCCAGATTGTAAGGGACGTTTGGCCATTTTGGAGGTTCATTCTCGCGATAAAAAGGTAGCTGCTGATGTGGCTCTGGAGGCGATCGCCCGTCGCACCCCCGGTTTTACTGGGGCAGATTTGGCTAATATGCTCAACGAAGCGGCGATTTTTACCGCTAGAAGACGGAAAGAGGCGATTACCATGGCGGAAGTCAACGATGCGATCGATCGGATTGTGGCCGGTATGGAAGGGCGCGCTTTAGTTGATAGTAAAGCCAAGCGTTTGATCGCCTATCATGAAGTTGGTCATGCGATTGTTGGTACTCTCTGTCCCGGCCACGATCAGGTGGAAAAAGTCACCCTGATTCCCCGGGGTCAAGCGCAGGGGTTAACTTGGTTCACTCCTGATGAAGAACAGGGTTTAACCAGTCGTTCCCAGTTATTAGCCCGAATTGCGGGATTATTAGGGGGAAGGGTAGCGGAGGAATGTGTCTTCGGTGAGGATGAAGTGACCACCGGGGCCGGCAATGATATTGAAAAAATTACCTATCTGGCCCGACAGATGGTAACGCGTCTGGGAATGTCGGAATTGGGATTGATTGCTCTAGAGGAGGAGGGCAATTCCTATCTCGGTGGTGCTGGTGCTGGTTATCATCCCGACCATTCTTTCGCGATGATGGCGAAAATTGATGCACAAGTACGGGAACTTGTCAAGCAATGCCACGATTTAGCAACAAAACTTATCCTTGACAATCGTGTGGCGCTCGATCGCTTGGTGGATATACTGATTGAACAGGAAACCATTGACGGCGACGAATTCCGGCGTTTATTGACGGAATTTCAGCAACAAGCGGATCGGTCAATGGTGACTACGGTTTAATTTTGTTTTCGTCTCCTCGCTTTGAGGAAGTGCTTAGGGTTGGCTGAATAAATCTAAAAACCTTGCTGGGTAAGACTTTTAGACTTTTAGTCAATCAAAAAGTGCCATTTCTTGGAGGGATCGGGGGGAAAATTCAGGGACTTTTTCCCCGAAAATTAGGTAATTGGCCACCTCAAAACTGGTAAAACCCTACACCCTACACCCTACACCCCACCCCCACGAAAAACTTTTTGCCGCAAACCCTAGTTAGGAGACGATTTCAGCAGACAATCTGCTAATCAGTCGGACAAAGCCAGAATTAACGACTAACATTGTGAGCGGGAATTTTATTAATGGAATGACCGTTATGATTGCCTTTGGTGGGGGCAATAATATTAGCTTCTAAAGCTGAAGTCATCTCGGCCAACATTTCTAAATTGAAACGATAGCCGACGTTGCGGACGGTTTGAATTAAATTAGGTTGCCTGGGATCGGTTTCGATTTTTTTCCGCAGAGAGAGAACATGAGTATCGATTGTCCGGGGATTATCAATTTCCTCGGGCCAAGCGCGACGCAGTAAATCGGCTCTTGATAGGGGTGTTCCCTCCGCTTGGGCTAAAACGTAGAGTAGGCTAAATTCTTGGGGCGTTAATTCGATATACTCCCCGCGAAATTGTACCCGTCGTTGGGCTAAATCTATTTTTAATTGCCCATAATCCAAGTGTAGGGGAGCAGCCCTACTGCCTAAACGACGAGTTAACACTTCTACCCTAGCCATAAATTCTTGCATCCCGAAGGGCTTTCTCAGGTAGTCGTCGGCCCCCGCTTTTAAACCATTGACCACATCTTTTTCGCCATTACGGGCCGAGAGAATCAGTATTAAAGACTGTTTTTGTTGATCAAGCCAACGGCAGAGTTCGATTCCATCCCCGTCCGGCAAGTCGGAATCGATAATTGCTAAGGTTGGTTGACGATGAAGGAAAGCTTGACGCGCACTTTGCAGGGTTGCCGATTGATTAACCAAATAACCGGCCTGTTGCAGATGCCAAGCTAATAGCGATCGCAAGTGCGGGTTGCCCTCAACAATAGAAATATGGATCGATACCACTTGAGTTTCTGCCCCATTACTGCACAGATTGACACATTGTCAGGGTATCAGAATTAATGTCAAGATGTTGTAACAATCGTAACATTCGTCAGCCGTCAGGAGTCAGGAGTCAGCTTTGAATCAGTTATCAGTTATCAGATGTGAGTTTTCAGTTCACTGATTACTGATTACTGTTTACTGGTTACTGAAAAAAAGCTCCCCACTCCCCACTTCATAATTTGTAATTCATACGTCCCCGAAAATGTCTTGACTATCGAACCCTATTCAAGGTATTCTATGCAATGATGTCAGAGGGTGGTGGAATCCAGGTTTGAATTGGCGGATACTTTAGACGTTCATAATCTGAGATTTATTAAACTTCTGAAATCGTAGAGTGAGCAAGGAATCCAGTTCTTTTTTATGTTTCAGATGGACATCATTCAGACATTCATAAATAGCTGAAGAAAAGTCGGAAAAGTTTTCATCGAAAATTTTGGGTCTGAAACCCCGTCGTTCTACGACGGCTTTACTGTTAAATATTAACACATTTACGAAATATATGCCAGAATGTGAGACATGGAAAAAGCCTACTCGTTTCGATTTTACCCCACACCAGAACAAGAGTCGCTATTGCGGCGCACTTTGGGCTGTGTAAGATTAGTTTACAACAAAGCTCTCCACGAACGAACACAAGCATGGTACGAAAGACAAGAAAGAGTAGGATATGCTCAA
>NZ_JADBSA010000025.1:0-2659 GCF_020246945.1 Microcystis sp. M113S1
AGGAGTATAAATTATGACCTTGATACCAGCTATTGATCCAGATATTGAATACCCCGATAGTGACGGTAAACCCATGGCCGATAATACCGAACAATATGAATGGATCGTGAAAATTAAAGAAAATCTTGAGATTCTCTTTGCTAATTCCCCTCAGGTTTTTATTGCGGGGGATCTGCTCTGGTATCCCGTCCAAGATAAAAAAATTACCGGACCGGTTGCTCCCGATGTTATGGTGGTATTTGGTCGTCCGAAAGGAAGACGGGGTTCCTATAAACAATGGCAAGAAGATAACATCGCTCCTCAAGTGGTCTTTGAAATTCTCTCCCCTTCTAATAGTTTAGAAGAAATGGAGCGAAAACTACTCTTTTATCAACGTTATGGAGTGGAAGAATACTATCTCTATGATCCAGATTCTCATAATTTTCAAGGATGGTTAAGACAGGAAGGACTATTAAGCTCTATACCTGAGATTAAGGGATGGGTTAGTCCTCGGTTAAATATCCGATTTGAATTGACAGAAGATGAGTTAGAAATTTATAGTTTAGATGGTCAGAAATTTTTAACTTCTATTGAGTTATCTCAAAGGTTAGAACAAGCAAGTTTACAATTAGAACAAGAGCGTCTTAAAGCTGAACGTTTAGCTGAATATATCCGTTCTCTGGGAATTGATCCCGATACTTTATAATGATATAATTGATCAGTTGTGACGAATACTAATTAACTGGTAAACTGCCGAAATTATCGTCATTGAACCTAGTCTAGGGCTATACTTAACTATGTAATCACTAAAAAAAACAAATCTATGAAAGCTTGGGCAAAATCTCTAGAAAAACCAGCAGTAGAATTTTCTGAAACCCAATTAACCTTATTATCGGGGAAAATTCCTGACGGATTGCGAGGTAGTCTCTATCGCAATGGTC
This sequence comes from Microcystis sp. M113S1, assembly GCF_020246945.1. NCBI lineage: Bacteria > Bacillati > Cyanobacteriota > Cyanophyceae > Chroococcales > Microcystaceae > Microcystis > Microcystis sp. M113S1. The sequence continues at coordinate 921 of NZ_JADBSA010000025.1, forward strand.
CGGGGAGATTAGAAAGAGGTAAGCAAAAAGTTGGTCATTGGTTTGACGGAGATGGGGCAGTTTTAGCTGTACATTTTCATGATAAGGGAGCCAATGCCACCTATCGTTATGTCCAGACTGCCGGTTATCAGCAAGAAAGCGCCGCTAATCAATATTTATTTCCTAATTATGGCATGAATGCCCCCGGCTTCTTTTGGAATAATTGGGGAAAAGAGGTAAAAAATGCCGCTAATACCTCGGTGTTAGCTTTACCTGATAAATTATTAGCTCTCTGGGAAGGGGGTTTTCCCCATAAATTAGATTTACAATCTTTAGAAACCCTAGGCTTAGATAATTTATCTAGCTTACAAGCAAAGGAAACTTTTTCCGCTCATCCTAAGCTAGATTTGTCCAGAGGAGAGATTTTTAATTTCGGGGTGACAATCAGTGCCAAAGTTAGTTTAAATATCTATAAGTCTGACTCCACTGGTCAAATTATCCAGAAAAACACTTTTGAGTTAGATAGATTGTCTTTGCTGCATGACTTTGTTTTAGCAGGACAGTATCTCGTCTTTTTCGTCCCACCGATAAAAGCAGATAAATTATCGATACTGTTGGGATTTAAAACTTTTAGTGATGCCATGCAGTGGCAGCCAGAATTAGGAACAAGAATACTAATTTTTGAGCGAGATTCTCTGCAATTAGTCAGTGAAAGTGTTACAGATTCATGGTTTCAATGGCACTTTGCTAATGGTTGTGTGAATGAGCAAGGCAATCTTGAAATTGTTTTTGTCCGTTATGACGACTTTAAAACTAATCAATTTTTAAAAGAAGTTGCCACGGGTAAAACCGAAACCTTAGCCATCGGAAAATTAGCAAGTATCACCATCAATCCCCTATCAGCAAAGGTGATTAATCAGGAAATTCTCTCGGATTTAAGCTGTGATTTTCCCGTGGTTTCCCCGCAACTGGTGGGACAAAAATGGCAAAATACTTTTTTAGCTGTCCATCGTCCCGATAGCGATATTCGTCGGGAAATTATCGGACTTCCCGCTTGTTATAATCACTCCACAGGTAAGTTAACTATTGCTTATCTAGAAAATAACTGTTATGGCAGTGAACCGATTTTTGTCTCCGATGGTTTATCTCCAGAAACGGGATGGTTAATCGTCGTGGTTTACGACGGCAATAATCACAGCAGCCAAGTGAGAATTTATGATAGTCAGCAGTTAGAAAAAGAACCCCTTTGCTGTCTGCAATTACCTAGTGTTATCCCCCCTGGTTTTCACGGTACTTGGCAAGAAAAATCAGAAAAAGTAAGCTAAGACGTATTTAAATCGCTTATTCTTAGATTAGCCGAATCTCCCCCAATCCCTTTACTGTTGCAAGAGTGCAAGAGCGCAAGAGTGCCTCGTCTGGCCCAAGCAATTTGAATTACGAACAGCTTAGCTTTGATGTTAGCGATCGCATCTTCGCCATGACAAGGGGTAAGATTGCTTTGGGGGGGGGTTTTTAGTGGAAAGAGAAAGGTTAACGCGGAAAGTATCCCCCTCTTCTCGTAGGTTAAGGGGATGAGGTCATAACAATCCGTTGCCAAAACCGACTTTTCAGAATATAATAGAGAAGAGTAGTCATTCATCACTCAGATTAGTTAAGATGATATTACATGACTAATAATATTGACCATGATCGCTTATTTAAGGAGTTAATCTCCACCTTTTTTATCGAATTTATTGAGTTGTTTTTCCCTCAATTGATGG
>NZ_JADBSA010000250.1:0-21687 GCF_020246945.1 Microcystis sp. M113S1
AAATGCACAGAACCTTTACCTATTCGATGGTCAAGACAAATCCCAGAAGCTTGTGAACCAAGCACAGTAACAGTCAGATTACATCCTTCTGGACGTTGGCATATCTCAATTAGATTTGATGACCCAACAATTAAGCCTCTACCAGTAATAGATAAAGCCATCGGAATTGACTTAGGAATTAGTAGCCTAGTAATTACCAGCGATGGTAACAAAGTATCTAATCCTAAGCATTTTAAAAAGCATTATCAGAGACTGCGAAGAGCATCGGAAAAGCCTTTCTAGAAAGAGGATGTCAAGACAGCCAATTACGCTTTTTTACCCCTGAAGGTAAACTTGTTCCCACCCCTGAAGAAGTAGCAGAAAAGATGACTCAGAAGTTACAATATTTAGGGATAGATTGGCGAGATTTGGCTTAAGTTTGACCTGAAATCTTGATCAAGCAAGCTGAAATGCAAATTATGAAGTAACCTGCCCAAATGCTATAGTTAGGCGTTTTTACCGCAATAATAAGCTGTTCACTATCTAAATTGCTCGTTATACTTTACAATACTAAATCTGGTTATTAAAAACTGATTATTTATGCTCCCTTTTGCATGAGTGCCTCTTGCATGAGTGCCTCTCCTGATATGTAGCCTATACTCAACGGATTTAGTATTAAGACTGCCGGGGAGAGGGGAGAAGGGAGCAGGGAGAAGGAGTTTGAGCATTTGTACTAAAACATCCAATACGCAATTTAAATGCAGTACAGCTTAAACAAAAATCGAGCTATATTTGCCAATTCTCGACATAATTTGCTCTACTCTAATAAGTAACTACATTCTTCCTAAGCCCGCAGTAGGAGGCTTTTTCGGCTAAAAAAGAAGGTAAGGTAACTATCTGAATTTTAAGTGCCTACCGATCATTTTTGGCAATATTTTATATACTAGGAATATAGAGTTGACACTCCCGTTGCCTAAAGGCGTGGGGATTCTTCATTCACGGGGAGATGCCTTGCAAAAGCAGTGCCTTTACTTGGTCTTACTCTCCCTCCAGAAGCAGTAGCGGTATGCCCTACCGCCAAAATTCGTAAACCTTCATCTCGAATATTCTTAGCAGCATTGATGTCTCTATCGTGGATTTCTCCACACTTAGGACATTGCCAACTACGAATATCTAAGCTCAAACTATCAACACGATTTAAGCAGTTACTACAAGTCTTAGAGCTAGGAAAGAATCTATCTACCTCTATATAGATTTTTCCTTCCCATTCAGCCTTGTATTTTAACATAGTACAGAATTGACCCCAACCAGCATCACTAATTGATTTGGCTAGTTTATGGTTTTTGACCATGTTTCTGACTGCCAGATTTTCTACCACTATGACTTGGTTTTTGTCAACTAATTTACGACTTAGTTTGTGCAGAAAATCTTCACGACAACGAACGATTTTAGAGTGAACTTTAGCCACTTTAACTCTAGCTTTATTTCGGTTGTTAGAGCCTTTTTGCTGGCGACTAAGTTTCTTTTGTCTCCTCGCTAATCTCTGTTCGTACTTACGATAGTATTGAGGATTCCCGTGTTTAGTCTCATCTGATGTAATAGCAAAATGGGTTAGTCCAACGTCTATCCCGACAGCTTTTCCTTCTGATGATTTTTGGGGTAAATCCTGACCATCATCATAGAGACAAGATGCGAAATATTCTCCTGATGGATTAACTGAAACCGTAACAGACTTTAAGTCTCCCTCTGGTTGCCGTGAAACTTGGCAATAGACTTCACCAATTTTAGGCAATACCAAAACATCATTTTTTAACTTACAGTGCTGAGGAAATCTAATCGACTGCCTATTTTGCTTTTTCTTGAAGTTAGGATATTTAGCTCTACCTTCAAAAAAGTTAAGGAAAGCACTAGAAAGATTTAAAGCGGCTTGCTGTAATACCTGCGATGGTACTTCGCTTAACCACTCATGCTCTTTTTTTAGGGAAGGCAGCAGCCTAATTATTTCGTCTCTGCTTAATCCTTTTCCAGTTTGCTTGTAAGTTTCAGATGTCAAGTTTAGGGCGTAATTGTAAAACCATCTAGCACAGCCAAACGACTTGGCAAGCAAAACTGATTGCTCGCTTGTCGGATAGATTCTCTGTACTTAAACGCTTTTAACATCTTGTTTACCAGACTATATTTACTATGTTAAACTATGCAAGGCTAAACTGTCAAGGATTTAATCGTGCTTTGCGGTTCTATTCTGGTCGGGGTTTCATCCCTTCAGTACGAGGATCTTCACCCCGACATCTGTGATAAATTGGGTTATGTGTGCAAAGGAGTGAGCGAGTGACGTTTAGCATAGAACCAAAAATTATCAATCCGCCCAAAAACCGTCATGATTATCAATTGTCGGAAGTAATTCGCTATCGTGCTTGGGTAGAGATCGATCGCTCGGCCCTACAACAAAACGTGCGAAAAGTCAAGGCCTTATTAGCCCCAAAAACGGAATTAATGGCGGTAATTAAAGCTGATGCTTACGGACACGGGGCAGTTAAGGTGGCTAACAGCGTTTTAGAAGCCGGAGCGCAATCTTTAGCCATCGCGACTATTGGGGAAGGTATCGAACTACGGGAAGCGGGAATCGTTGCCCCAATTATGATTTTAGGGGCAGTGAATACCCCGGAAGAAGTGGCAGCCTTAGCCCATTGGCAATTGCAGCCCACCCTGGTACAAATCGAACAGGTGCAAATTTTTGCCACCGTTATGAGACGCTTAGAGCAGCGGCTGCCGGTTCATATCAAACTAGATACGGGGATGTCTCGCTTAGGTACACCATGGCAAAACGGTACAAAATTCGTCGAACAGGTTTTAGAGGCTTCTAACCTGAAAATTGCCAGTATATACTCCCATTTTGCCACGGCTGACGATCCCAATCCCGAAATCATGCAGTTACAACGGCAAAGATTCCAACAAGCGATCGCCGAGCTAAGATCAAAAGGTTATCATCCCCCCTGTCTGCATTTAGCTAACTCTGCCGCTACTCTAAGCGATCGATCTCTGCACTACGATCGAGTTAGAGTCGGATTAGCTCTCTACGGTCTTTATCCTGCCAATCATCTCACCGATAAAGTCCCTTTGCAACCCGTCCTGCAAGTAAAAGCGCGCATTGCCCAAGTCAAAACTATTGCCGCCGGTTCGGGAGTGAGTTATGGTCATCAGTACATAGCGGCAAAAGACACTCGTATTGCTGTGGTCGGTATCGGTTACGCGGATGGAATTCCCCGCAATCTCTCCAATCGTTTAAAAGTATCCCTGAGAGGACGTTTAGTACCCCAAATCGGCGCGATAACCATGGATCAGTTAATGATTGACGTGAGCGAGATTCCGGACGTAAAAACAGGGGAAATCGTCACACTTATCGGCAAAGATGGCCCACAGTGCATTACCGCCGACGATTGGGCGCGGGATTTAGGTACGATATCCTGGGAGATTCTCTGCGGTTTTAAGCATCGTTTGCCGCGAATTACTATTAGCAATGGGTAATTATGGCGGTGATCTTAAAAAATGTCAATTGGCGGCAATTCTCACTGTTGAATGACTGGTGAGATGTGTAATTAACTTTGCTTAGGCACTTACCGTTGTCAAGTGTGATCATTGCCAGTCTAGATTAGGGGATGAATTCTCTGGCGCTTTAGGTTAGAATAAACAGGGTTAATCGACGGCAACTGATTAGTTTTACCCTAGAGGCAGCGATGACTATAAGCAACGATTTCCCCTTACCCCCCGGCAGTTTTGGATTACCCCTATTAGGAGAAACAATCGCTTTTTTGACCGATCGAGATTTTGCCAGTAAACGTCATAATAAATATGGTCAACTTTTCCGCACTCATATTTTTGGCAGTCCCACGATTATTTTATCCGGTGCCGAAGCTAACCGGTTTCTCCTCAGCAACGAGAACAAATACTTTGCGGCAACTTGGCCCAAAAGTACCAAAACTCTCCTAGGCAGCGCATCTTTAGCGGTGCATACAGGAGATGTCCACGCTTCCCGTCGTCGCTTAATCTATCAAGCTTTTCAACCCCGGTCTCTAGCAAGTTATATCCCCACGGTAGAAACAATTACCGCTCACTATTTAGAGCGTTGGCAAACTACAAAAACCCTGTCATGGTATCCTGAGTTAAGAAACTATACTCTCGATATCGCCTGTAAATTATTTGTCGGTCTTGACCAGGGTTCTGCTACCAAATTAGGAGAAGCTTTTGATACTTGGTGTGCGGGATTATTTAGCCTTCCCCTTCCCCTTCCCTGGACAGCTTTCGGCCAAGCATTACGCTGTCGAGAAGAATTACTGCAAGCGATCAAAACTATCATTTTAGAAAGACAAAAAAATGATGACCCAGGCCAAGATGCTCTTGGTATTCTTTTACAAGCTAAGGACGAAAACGGTCAAAGTTTATCCTTAGCGGAATTAAAAGATCAAGTGCTATTATTACTCTTTGCCGGTCATGAAACTTTAACCTCTGCTATCGCCACTTTCTGCCTACAAATGGCACTGCATCCCGATATTTTTCAGCTTGTCCTTGAGGAAATAACTAATTTTGATCTATCGACTCCTTTAAGCGTCGATACCCTCAAACAGATGACCTATTTAGATCGCGTTTTAAAGGAAGTTTTACGTTTTACTCCACCCGTGGGAGGAGGATTCCGTCGGGTAGTAGAAGACTGTCAATTTAACGGTTATCATTTGCCGAAAGGATGGGTGGTGCAGTATCAAATCACCAATACTCATAAAGATAATAATATTTATTCTCATCCTGAAACCTTCGATCCCGATCGCTTTTTAGCCGAGGAAAAACCCTACGGATATATCCCTTTTGGTGCGGGATTACGCGAATGTATTGGCAAAGAATTCGCTCGTTTAGAGATGAAAATTTTAGCCGTCCGTTTAGTAGAAAAATACGATTGGCAATTACTCCCCAATCAAGATCTCACCCTCACCGCTATCCCCACTCCCCATCCTCGCGACGGTTTACAAGTCACCTTTAAACCCCGATAAAAAAACTTTAAAAACAGTTTAGCGTTTTGCTCAGAGCCGTGAAATTTATTTCACGGCCTTTCGCTGGAACTAAGCTGAACAGAGGTTAATCGGCAGCGGGTAAAGCTTTCGATAATTCTTCATTTTGCTGATGATTTGGTGTATCGAATTCGAGAACTAAGTAACGAATTAAACGCGCTAGGGATTTTTGTAGCAAACCTTCAGCAATTTTTTGTCCCATCTGTTGGGTTTCGGGTTTAGCGATTAGTTTAGTCATCACTGGCACCATAGCCATGGCATCGAATCCTTTCGTTTCCTGTAAAATACTAAAGATGTTGCGAAGATGCTCAAAAGTCTTAGCATCACCTAATAATTCTGGGGGAGTTTCTTGCACCGCTAAACCCACCTGTTCCCGGAAATTAACCGTGAGATTAAACCAAGTGCGACGACCGAAGTTATCGAGAGCATTTACTAACTCATTCACTAATTTTTCGCGGATAAATATACCCCTGTCTGAAAGGAGAAAATCTAGCGCTTGATCGGTGACTTTATCGAAGTTAAAATCATTAGAATCTTTAGCATTACGCAAGAGATTTTCTAAACGATTCCAGCGAAAAGTACCGTCTTTAAACAATAAATCCCGCAGGGAATCGCGCAACTCTGTGGAAGGATCGGTGAGCAGACGTTTAGCAATATAAGGATAGGCTTTGCTAAGTACCTTAAAATTAGGATCGATGCCAATCGCTATTCCCTCTAAAGTCACCATTGAGCGAATAATCAGGGCATAATAGGCGGGAACTCGAAAGGGAAACTCATACATCATCGCCGACATTTTATCGGTGATACTTTTAAAGTTTAATTCTGCCACACTCGCCCCTAAAGCATTACCAAAAACTTCCGAAAAAGCGGGAACAATTGGCTCTAAATTGGTAGTTGGTGACAGGAAGTCTAACTTAACGTAATCCTTGGCCAAAGACTCAAAATCCCGGTTGACTAAATGCACCACCGCTTCGATTAAACCGTAGCGTTGATAGGGTTCAATATTGCTCATCATGCCGAAATCAAGATAAGCTAATTTACCGTCGGGAGTTGCTAATAAATTACCCGGATGGGGATCCGCATGGAAAAATCCGTGTTCAAGTAATTGACGCAAAGAACACTGCACCCCCACATTAACTAAGTGGGTGGCATCAATACCCTGAGCTTGAATTTCTTTGATATTAGTTAATTTTGTGCCGTCCACCCACTCCATGGTTAAAACCCGTCGCCCAGTATATTTCCAGTAGATTTTGGGGATGTAAATTTCGGCAATATGACCATAAAGTTGAGCGAATTTTTCGGCGTTTTGTCCTTCGTGAAGATAATTAATTTCTTCAAAAATCCGAGCGGCTAATTCGTCGGTAATTGCCACTAAATCGGAGCGAAGTCTTTTAATATTACCTTTCACCCAAGTCGCCAAACTACGCATGATATACACATCTAAAGTTATACAGCGAATCAAATCGGGACGCTGTACTTTAACGGCGACTCTCTCTCCGGTTTTTAATTTACCTTTGTAAACTTGTCCTAGGGAAGCGGCCGCTATGGGATTGGGGGATAATTCTGCGTAAATTTCCTCGGGAGAATAACCTAATTCTTCCTCGATAAAACGATAGGCAATTTCGTTAGGAAAAGAGGGTATTTGATCCTGGAGAGTGGTTAATTCTTCTAAATATAAAGGCGGTACTAAATCAGGCCTGGTAGAGAGAGCTTGACCGATTTTAATATAGGTCGGTCCCAATTTGGTCAACATTTCCCGCAATTGTACGGCCCGTCTAATTTCATTTTTTGGCGATTTTCCCCGCAGTTTATCCCACCAGATACCGATGACAAAAGATAAAACCGGCAGGGCAATTCCGATTAATCTCCCCAAAACGTCTAGAGGTCGCCGACGGTAATAGTCGTTAATAACTTCGGGGTGATAACGCCAACTTTCGGCTACGTTGTCATCCATAGGGCCGATATCTTCCCGATGCTCTTCGGGAATATGGATGGGCTGCACTTCAACGGTAATCGCTTCTGGGTTTTGCGTCTCTGGGGAGATCATCTGTTCGGACATAGTTCGGTGACGGGGCAGGGTGATTTGTAAACTATTGTAACAAGTATCGGCTTTCTGCCCGATCTTGTTTCTGTCTCCCTAGTTCTATGCTCAGGTTCGCCGTCAACTTTCCCCTGGTTATCCGTATTTTTGACGATTTCGAGGCTGATACTGCCCTGATTATCCTGAACGTAGGTGTCAAAAAATAGCGCGGTAATTTGGCTGGTTTCTAGGACTTTGTTAAATAAACTAGGGTCTGCTGACCGATAACTCAATTCACCGCTAATAATCAGAAGTTAAATTAGCTAAGTTAATCATTAATATTACCTCTCAAAGTATTCTACAATAGCTCTCGCTATCGATTCTGCACCATCTTTAGGCAGTTTAACCTTTAATCGTGGCGGTTGGGGGGCTTGCCGTAAAAAGTCCCAATTACCTTGAAAAAATTCTTCGCTGCTAATAATTTGATGATCACTATAATCTTGGATTCCAGCCAATAAAATCGCTGATTCGGCGAAACCTTCTCGAGTGAGGGAAACAATCGGAACCTCTAATTTTAAAGCCTCGGCAAAGGTACTATATCCCGGTTTGGAAATAATTCGATCGCACAGGGGCATAAAATCCACGGGACGATAGCTCCGATCTGGTTTATCCTGTAAGCGGACTAAATTGGGCAATTCGGGCGCGTTTTTTTCAAAAGTGATAAATTGCCAATCGGGAAAACTGGCGAGTTTATCATAGGGAATTGCTTCTAATCCTAACCCACCAAAACTCAATAAAATAGTTTTTTCTTTAGGGGCATTTAGCTTAAATTCCTGTCGCAATTGTTCTTCACTGTAGCGGGGTGTACCTCCGGTTAAACCTGCCTCGGTGACATGGGGAAATGCTGTCATTGCTTCTGCTAAAGGCAGTTTAAATAAGCGATCGCATTGATTATAACAACGACTAATCCAATCACTAATACTGGCGAATTCTTCACCCCAATCACGATAGATAAAATCCCAGCCAAAGTTACCAATCATCCAACAAGGAAGCCCCGCACTTTTGGCAATTAGTGCCGCTAAAGGCGGTAAATCGGCCACAACTAAACCGACACGATTAGTTTTAATAAAATTAACTTCACTGGCAATAATTGCCCTTGATTGAGCAATTATTTGTTCTAATTTTTCTTTAGTAGCTAATTTATCCATCGTTAAACTATCCGATTGGATTACCCCCACATCAAACCCCCGGTGTCTTTGAATATATTCTCCTGATATGTAGGAATCTAATAACCAGCGCGGAGCAGTGGTGACTAATATTGGCAAAATTTCGGGATTAAGTTCAATAACATTAGCTACTACCGAAGCAGTGCGGACAGCATGGCCAAAACCATGATTAGTAACGGCAAAATAAACAACAGGACGAGACATAAATATCAAGTAAGGTGACAATAATAAGCGAGAAATTTTGTTTTTTAGACTGTAGATAATAATTACCCTTAATTTTAGGGAGGCAAATGAGGCAGGATATAAATACTAGCAAAAGCATAATATTCCGCCTCTGGTTGACAAGCTTCTTGCAGTAAAGATAAAGCCTCCGAGTCTCCTTGTTTTGCGAAACGTAGTAATGCTAACAACTTTTTAATATATTGACTGCGATGGTTGATTAATTCTTTTCGTCCACGCAGACCATTGAGATCAAAAATATCTTCAACAATTGTACCACGTTGATCTCGACCATAAACACTGGCTAATTTTGCGATTTCATCCCAAATAAATTCCAGATGTGTATTCGGATCGGTTACTCCATCCGTGGGATCTATTAATAGAGGATTTCCCGTGATATCATCTAGAGGAAAATTTGTGCCTTTGTGATTGGCATCATTACATTTATCACAAGAAAGAAGTAAATTTTTCCAAGTAAAAGTCAGATCAGGATACTGGCTTTTTGGATAAAAATGTTCGATCGCTCCATAGGTGACAACTGTAATTTTGCTTTCACAGTAAGCACATTTGCCATTAAACATCCTGACTAATGCTTCTTTAACTTGCTGATGACGGTATTTATTTTGTGCTTGGTTAATTTGAGCTTTACTTGCCTTGTTGTTTGATTGTATTAATTCTAAAGCCTCTAGCCAACGAGCGGCATTTTTAGCTAATACGGGTGGCTCTGATATTCTCGTTACAGGAATCAAGATAAACGCTCCTCTAGTAAGGCATCAATTCGGGATTCTAAACTATCAGGTTGACTAATTTCGCTAAAGGGTTTAACTTCTTGAACAAATAATGACAGTTGTTCATATTCTTGCTTTTCTTCTGCTGCCAGATTTTTATTTTTACGATTTAGTTGGTGGTAACGCTTAATTTTATTTTCTGTATCAGTGGGATAGGTTGATTTCAAACCAAAAGCAGCACTTGTTAAAGTACGATCAACATTAGCCGCTAATTCTAAATAAGGAATTTCTACAATCTGCAATGCACCCGCTACCAGATCGATTCGTAGAGTTAAAGACTCTTCCCCCGCACCAGCAGCAATTAAAGGACTATGGGTAGCAACAAAGAATTGAAGCTTGGGAAAAACTTCCTGTAACCATCCAGCAATTTCCCTTTGCCAAGAGGGATGTAAATGAATATCTAACTCATCGATTAAGACAACTCCAGAAGCTTCTGTGGGGTTATCTAGATCGGGGAAGGATTGTAATAATCGCCAAATTAAATCCCCGGCTAAAGCAATCATACTCCGAAAACCATCAGATAAACTAATGGTTGGAACTTTTTGACCGTTAACTAGAAACTGAATCAAGCCATCGGCAGTTACTTCAGCAATTTCTACATTACCGGGTAACAGTTTAGTAATTGCTTCTTCGCCGATTTTTTTCATTTGTTTGGCTTGACTATCTTCAGGATTTTTGGCTATTCGATAATCTAAATACACCATCCATCTCTCAAAAGAACTTAAAGATGTATCCTCATGAAATTGGCTGAAAAAGTTGCTAGAGCGTTTCGGGGGTTCAAGACTAGGAATGATCACTTGACTCACTCTTGTCAAACGACGGAAAGCTCCATAACCGACGGCAAACCAACCCTTATTATCGGAGGCAAAAGCATTGGCGCGCAACCAACTTAAAACTTTGCTATTTGCTTCGATTAATGCTGGCTCTGTATAAGTTTGTTTGTCCTTACTTCCTCCCACCTCTAACCTTTCCGTGCCTGTAACAAAATAGGAATAAGAAAAACTTTGTCGATTGCCAAATTTTCCCGTATCCCCCTCTTCTTGATGAAGCACTGCGGTTAATTTACCCGGTGTTTTAGGATTACATATCCAACCAGTCGGACGTGGTAATAATTCTTTGGCTGCTTCTGGTCCCGCGAGCAGCAAAGCTAAAGCCTGTAGAATCGTGCTTTTTCCTACTCCATTTTCTCCTAATAAAGTGATCCAATGGTAAGGTCTAGCTCGCCAACGACGTTGATTATTAGGATTACTAATAAATTTAATCTCTTGATTCTGGAAGCATTTAATGTTTTCGAGTTTTATACTTTCAACCCACATCGACATTCCCCCAGAGAATAACAGCGATCGATAAAATTCTAGCTTATCTGGCCACATCTAGCCCTTTTTGGCCTTCATCTCTAAATCAAGTAAAAAACCCTCTCTTCGCAGAGAGGGTGAATTAGATTTAGGAATTTTCCTCTAATCCAAAGACGCGATTAAAAGCTTTCAAGACTTTATAACCAGAATCGATCGATTCTAGCGGATCTTTCCGCAAACGGTGACGTAAACAGAGAACAATTACCCGACGGATATCATCTACCGTCACAGTTGTCCGTCCTTCCAAAGCGGCCAGAGCTTTAGCGGCGCGATTGGTAACGATATCGCCGCGCAATCCATCCACGTCCAACTCGGAACAAACCTCGGAAATTTTCACCCGCAGATCATAATCAAGCTCCACAGAAGGCAAAAGATTCTGGGCCTCCACTAGCTTTCTTTGCAGTTCTTCCTGTTCTAAGTTATATTTCTCTAAAAACGAGATCGGATTGCCATCAAATTCCGCACGCTGTTCCACGATTTTGACCCGTAGAGGTGGTTCTTTGACGGTGTGAATCTCGGCGTGCATTCCGAAGCGATCGAGCAGTTGTGGGCGCAATTCTCCCTCTTCTGGGTTGCCCGATCCCACCAAAACAAACCGGGCCGGGTGACGGATGGAAATTCCTTCCCGTTCCACCGTATTCCAACCACTAGCGGCCGAATCCAATAGCACATCGACGAGGTGATCGTCAAGTAAATTGACTTCATCCACATAGAGAATGCCGCGGTTAGCTTTGGCCAGCAAACCCGGTTCAAAAGCTTTTACCCCTTCTGACAGGGCCTTTTCGATGTCAATTGTGCCACAGACCCGATCCTCCGTCGCACCGAGGGGCAGATCTACCATAGTGACTTTTTTCTTGGCAATGGCCAACGGGATGGCCTCGTCCACCCTTTGCCGCACCTCATCGCTCATTAAATCGGGATCATTGGGGTCAGAATTAAAGGGATCGTTAGCAACTACGTCAATTTCTGGTAAAAGGTCAGCTAAAGCCCTAATTGTGGTGGATTTTCCCGTACCTCGATCCCCCATAATCATCACCCCGCCAATTTTGGGGTCGATGACGTTGAGCATTAGGGATAATTTCATTTCTTCCTGGCCGACAATAGCGGTGAAGGGAAAAACCACGCGGCGAGTTTTCGGAGGAGCTTGGGGAGTCACGGTCATAAGTGGATTCAAAAGTCAATAGTTTTTGAGTAAAGAATTATATCTAGTGGGGGTTCTAGCCGTCAGCTTTCAGCAAAGCTTTATTATTGTAAGTCTTTTTTCCTGCTTTTTAAGATCCAGCGCCAGAGGGGATGACCCGGCCCTTTGGCCCGAATTTTCCGCACCTGTTGCTCTAAGCGCAGTTTTTCTCTGGGGGAAAGTCCTAAAATAATATTGCGACTTTGCCAGACTAACACTGCTCCTGTAATGGCAACACAAAAGGCTAGACCGATAGAAGCCCAGTAATTGAAAGCTAAAGCATATCTCACGGCTGTCCAAGTAAAATATTGCCGCATTAAAGCTATATCGTCCCATAAAACCCATAAACTCGCCGAACCAATCACTAACCAACAACCCAACACGAATAACCAACGACCCCATACCGTCAGTCGATGTAATCTTTGGACTTGTTGCTGTAGTTCAGAATCGGCCATTTCAGTAATCAGTGAGCAGTAATCAGTGGAGGTGTGGGGTGATGGGGTGTGGGGTGTGGGGTGTGGGGTGTGGGGTGTGGGGTGATGGGGTGATGGGGTGATGGGGTGATGGGGAGAATCAATAAAGGTAGTCTATTGACAACTGCTCACTGATTACCACTGTCCACTGAAAACTCAAATCTGATAACTGATAACTGATAACTGATAACTGAATTATCCCTTGACAATTGCCCCAAAATCTGCTAGGACTCGGGCGTGATTTCGCAGTAAACCCAACAGATTTAAACGATTGCGACGGACAGATTCTTTTTCTGCCATGACTAACACACTATTTTCGCCATCAAAAAAGTCAGCCACCAGGGGAGAAATTGCTGTTAAAGCAGTGACAAGACGCTGATAATCTCTTTGCTCTCTTGCGCTGATAGTTTCGGGAATTAGGGCAATTAAAGCGTCATAAAATGCTGGTTCCGAGGATTGTTCAAATAACTTCGTATCGATGATTCCCTTGGTTTCTAGGGTAGTTGTATCTAAATCTCCTTTTTGTGCCAAACGGGTCGAGCGATTGACGGTTTCATAGATGTTGGCTAACTGACCATCCTGACGAATTTGGGATAAAAAGCGAGCGCGTTCACGGGTATCTAATAAATTTTCCAAAGCGCGAGACTTATACTCTGGATCGTTTTCCCCTAAAACTGCATTAACGAGATCGTAATCTATCCTCAAATCATCAATTAAGAGAGTTTGCAGACGTTGTAAAAAGAAATCTTTAATCAGATTGACCGGGTTGGGTTTATCGGGATGACTGGTGACAAAATCCTGAGCTATTTGCTCAATTAATGCCAAAAGATTGATATTAAAATCGGCTGACCAGATAATACTAATTATTGCATTGGCAGCCCGACGGAGAGCGAAGGGATCTGAGGAACCAGTGGGCAGCATTCCCAGTCCAAAAATACCGACTAAAGTATCTAAGCGATCGGCAATTCCCACCACTTGACCGGTGATTGTTTCCGGGAGTATATCCCCAGCATTGCGAGGCAGATAATGTTCAAAAATGCCCCGAGCAACTACAGCTGATTCACCGCTAATTAAAGCATATTTTTCGGCCATTACTCCCTGTAATTCGGGGAATTCGTAAACCATTTGGGTAACTAAATCCGCTTTACAAAGCATGGCAGTGGACTCTATATCACTGCGACTTTGTTCATCGAGATTTAACTGTTCGACGATCATCTGGGCAATTTCCATAATCCGATCGACTTTATCGCGCATGGTTCCCAATTCTTCTTGGAAAGTGACGGTTTCCAGTTGGGGAAGGAAACTATCTAAGGGTTCATCACAATCGGCAGTATAGAAAAATCTGGCATCCGCTAACCGCGCGCGGATAACCCTTTCATTTCCTGCGGAGATAATCTCAGATTTCTGGGGATCACCATTGGAAATAGTAATAAAATAGGGGGACAAACCCTGGGGAGTTTTGACCGGGAAATAACGCTGGTGTGTCACCATCACAGTGATAATTACTTCTGAGGGTAATTCCAGAAATTCATCGTCAAATTTGCCGACAATTGCCGTGGGATATTCGACTAAGTTGGTCACTTCTGCTAATAAATCTGCGGGAATTTCTGCCACTCCCTCCAGTGTTTTGGCCAGGGTGGTAATCTGATCGGTAATTATCTGTTGACGCACTTGCGGATCCGCTTCCACAAAAATCGATCGCAAACTGGTTAAATATGCCTGGGGATGACTAATGGCTAGGGATTGCGGGTGTAGAATGCGATGACCAAAAGTTAATCGAGCGCTGGTTAAAGTGGTAGAGCCATTAATTAATTCTAGGGGTAAAACTTCCCCATCAACTAAAGTTAATAACCAACGAATTGGCCGGGGAAATCTTAAGTCTCCATCTCCCCAACGCATAAAACGTCTTCCTTCCAAACGGGTAATCCATTGGGGAATTAATTCAGTTAAAATCTCGGCTGTTTGACGACCTGGAATCGTTTTTTCAATATAGACAAATTCTCCTTTGTCTGTGGCGCGAATTGAGAAAGCATCGGTGCTGACTCCCTGTTTTCGAGCAAAACCCTCACCAGCGGGGGTAATTTTGCCATTTTTGTAGGCGGCACTAACTGGCGGTCCTTTTATCTCCTCGCTGCGAGCTTCTTGATCCGTCGGTAATCCTGTGATTAACACGGCCAAACGGCGCGGGGTTCCGTAAACTTGAATAGCAGTCGCATCTAGAGATTCCGTCTCTAAACTCTTGCTAACTCTTTCCTGCAATTGTGCGATTGCGCTATCGACAAAATCTGCGGGTAGTTCTTCTGTACCGACTTCCAGTAAAAAATCCATCTGATTGATTGGCCGTGTTTATGCTTCACCGATCATCTAGGCTATCACAGAAGCCGTGTCCTTAGTTTTTGAGCAGCTGTACTGCATTTAAACTGCATATTGGAAATTTTAGTACAAATGCTCAAACTTCCTCGACCTAGCTCTGGCGCTGCCCACTCTCCTATCCCTTTTAAACAGTATGTTAGTATAACTATATGGCGATACAATTGCATTAGCTTGGCTAAAGGTACAAAGTTGCTATCATATTTTATCTGTTATGTCAATAAAGTTATGAAACGATTTCTATTATTATTTTGTGTTCTCGTGAGTTTTTTGCTGTTTATCAGCTTTGAGATTGATTTTTCCTTGTCTGCACTAGCTCTAACTCGACAACAGCTAGAAGGGCCGGGGCAGCTGTTGTATCAATCCCGTCATAGTTTGCGCGATGATACAGGTAGTGCTTGGCAGGTGGTGTTGTTCAAACGAATTAAGGATGAGGAAACCCTAGAAATTAGTTTGCGCTTGGTGGGATTTCCTGAAGGGATTGAGTTTCTGCATGGAGAAAGATTGACGATAACGACAGCTAAAGGCGAAATTTTAGCGGCTAAGGATGCTTTTGCCGAAAAATCACCAGCAGCTAACGTCGGTCAATACGAGATGCAGGATATCTTACCGCAGCTACCCGTTACTGAAGCGATCGAACTTTCCCTACCCCTAGAGGCTCCCCGTCAACTTAACATCCCGATTCCTGTACTTTTAGAATGGCAAAGTCTGCTTTTTTCGGCAAATGTTCGACTTTTTGGGTTAGGGTGAAAGATGCAGCAAATTGGAATCAGCGACGATGGGAAAGATTAATTTATTAGTCAGTGCCACCTCTGAGGATTGGATAGAACAGGCAATTAATAATTTAGGGATTATTCTGCTCGATCATTCCCATTGTGAGCGAAAAGCGGCAGGAGTGGCCTTAAATCTCATGTTTCGTTATCCTTCCTACGCTTCCCTCGTGCGGAAATTAACAGCGATCGCACAAGAGGAATTAGAACATTTTGAACAGGTAAATCAATGGTTAGATAAATGGGGAATTCCCCTTGCTCCCTTGAATTCTCCGCCTTATGGTGCTAAATTAAAGGCGCAGATTCGTCACCAAGAACCCGATCGCCTTTTGGATTCTCTGTTAATATCAGCTTTAATCGAGGCGCGTTCCCACGAAAGATTGGGTTTATTGGGAGAATATTGTCCTGATCCCGATTTAGGCAAATTTTATCGCAGTCTCATGGCTTCCGAAGCGCGTCATTATGGTATTTATTGGCTATTAGCAGCGGATTATTTTGAACGTACAGTGATCGAGCAACGCTTAGAAATCCTAGGGGCGATCGAAAGTGAGATTCTCACTACTCTGCACCCGGAACCTCGTATTCATAGTTGATTGCACTAATAGGGACAAACCCTATCTAAATTACTCGTTCAACTCAATTTCTCTCTTAGAAAAGGGTAAATCTTGATTAATTGCCTCAATTTCTTCCTGTTCCATTTGATTGATTTCCTGGATATAATTGCGGAGAATTTGAGTCATTTTGCCATGATAAAAACGGTGTAAACTGTGATTAGCAGTAGCGGGAAAACCCCGTCTTTTTTTATGTTGTCCTCCCGCACCGGGGTCAAACATGGTAATACCTTGACTAATTGCCCAATCGATCGGTTGATAGTAACAAGCTTCAAAATGTAAACAGTCGTACTCTTGAAAACTGCCCCAGTAACGACCATAAAGATTAGTATCTTTGCGAATACAAAAAGATAAACCCACCGGTTTAGTATCCTTTTCATTTTGGTAGGCAGTAATCAAAACCACTCGCTGACGATAATTCGGATATAATTGTTCAAAAAATTTCTGTGTCAGGTATTTACTTCCCCAGTAAAATTTATCACAGGTACTGCTATAAAACCGATAAATTAACGGGAATAAATGATGGGGAATTTCTTCAGCAGCCAGAGTTTTAATAATTAACCCCGCATTAGTCACTGCTTTCCGTTCCCGTTTAATATTGCGGCGTTGATTAGCATTAAAAACCGTCAGATAATCTTCAAAACTTTGAAAACCTTTGTTATTCCAAATATAACTATGGTGTAACCAGGGAGTAAAGCCAAAATTTTCCATTAAAATTCGCCATTGGGGATCGACAAAAAGAAAATGACAACCCGACAGATGATTTTGGTCACAAAAATGATCGATCGCCGCTATCATTAAAGCAGTAATCTCCAGTTCATTTTCCCCCGGAGCAATTAAAAAACGATAACCCACCGCAGGAGTAAAAGGGGTCATTCCTAACAGTTTCGGATAGTATCTAATCCCCAAACGATGGGAAAGATCGGCCCATTGATGGTCAAAGACAAATTCACCGTAACTATGACTTTTAATATACAAAGGAGCGGCGGCAATTAACTCAGTACCGCGCCAAACTGTTAGATGAGCAGGTTGCCACCCCGCGCGTCCCGTGGCGCTGCCGGAAGTTTCGATATTATGTAACCATTCCCACTCTAGAAAGGGAGTAGTTAGGGGTTGAGCGAGAGCATCCCATTTTTGTTGGGGAATCTCACTCATTTTATCAATCCAAACGACAGAATATTGGGGTTTAAGCTGTTCTACCATGGGACAAGATAAGTCAACCTTTTTATTTAAGGTAATCTAGTTTTGAGATTTATGGGACTGCCGTTCAAGGGAATAATGTAAAAAAATTTCTTCTTCCACGGTTTCCACGCTCAAAAGTCGCAATTTTCTGGCATAATCAGCCATAAATCCAGTTCCCCCCAGGGGAGTTGCCGCTTTATTGCCTCCTAACAGCAACGGACAAATAGTTAGATGGATTTCATCGATTAAATCTTCAGCTAAAAGAGAGGCAATTAATTCACCTCCTCCCAGAATCGCCAGCTTTTTAAGACCTAAAACCGTAAATTGACTAAAAATAGGCTTCCAATCACCGCAGACTAAGACAAGCTCAAATAAACCCCGATTTTCCCATGCTGCCACTTTTTCTGCTGCCGTGATTAACCAGCGAGGGAAAGGCTGCTGAAAAAATTTCATCCGGGGGTCAAGCTGACCTGAATGAGAACAAACGATCTGTATCGGCTGCGGAGATAATCCCCGTTGTTGACGGTATGCGAGAAAATCGGGATGACGAATAGGAAGACTGGTGTGATAAGCGCGCAGGGTGTTAGCACCGAATAAAGCGGCATCCATGCGCGATAAATGTTGTTCTAGACGCATTTTATCGGTAGCCGAAGCAAATCTGGCCGCCGATTGGTAGGCGTCGGCAATTTTACCATCGGCACTCATGGCTAAAATAACGGTGGTGTGAGGACGATTCATGGCAAATGATCGGGGATATCACCCGGTCCGATTGGTGAATAGGCTAGTATAGTCTAGAGTTTGATAGCAAGAATCAAACCGATTTCTGCCCATGTCTATCGGTCAATCCTCCTTTCGTCGTATTCTGCTCTCTCGCTTACTCCTAGTCAGTGTACCTGTACTACTAATGGGAGTTTATGTTACCTATCGTAAGGCGCGATCGGCTTTTTTGGAAACGGCCCGTCAAAATCTCACCGAAAGTGCCATCAGAAAAGCAGACAATATTGAGCAATCAATTCAATTTTTGCAGGCTAATCTTATCACTGCGGGGGAAAGTCTGGTTTTAAAACAGGGAACCTTAGCCGAAAAAGAAGCTTTTTTACAACAATTCACGGCACGGCTTCCTAATCAGATTAACTGTGTGAAATTAATTGATATTAAGATCAAGAAACCTTTATTAAATCGAGCCTGTGAGCCAGAAATTATCAAAGTTTTGACCCTAGAAAGATGGACAAAAAAAAATAGCTTTGCTGGTAATATCGAAAATATTTTAGTTAAAAGTTTACCCCGACAATTTCTAACCAAATCTCCCAATAATAATCGTCAATTAGAATTAGTTTTTGCCGTTCCCATCTACGATAATCAAGGACAATTACAATCTAGTCTGATTCTGCAAGCTTCTCTACTTTACGGTGAGAAGGTTTTACCCGGTTCTTTGTCAGGTTATCCCGTGGTTATTTCTGAAAATGGCATTATTCTCGCTCATCCCTATTTTCGTCGCATTGGTAGGCATATCAGTCAAGAAGCTGATGCTGAACGCTTAAATAGTATTATCAATAATGCTATCCGAGGAAAACAAAATTTCTTGCATTTATTTTCTTTCGAGAAAGATGGCAAAGAATTAGTCGCTGGTTATAGTTCCCTCCCCAGTCCAGTTACGGGAGAATCATCCCAAAAATGGATAGTTTTAGCCATTAGTCCCCTCTCCCAAGCTCTGGCTCCTCTGCAACAAATTTGGGAGGCAATTTTTTATCTGATTTCTGGTTTATTATTAGCTTATTTAGTAGCTATTATACTGATCACTAGGGATTTAGCCATACCTTTAGAAAAACTACGAGATTATGCCTTAAATATTCAGAAAATTCCTTCACAAAATATTACACCACAGAACTTTAATATTCGAGAAATTAATCAGTTAGCCTCGGCCTTAGAGGAAATGCTCGAACGTTTACGCCTTTGGGGAGAGGAAATAGTTAAGAGTCGGCAAGAAGCGGAAAATGCTAATCAATTAAAAAACCAATTTTTGGCGAATACTTCCCACGAATTACGCACCCCTCTCAATGGTATTATTGGCTCAATTCGTTGCGTTATGGATGGATTTTGTAATAGTGAGCAGGAGGAAAAAGAATATCTGCAACAAGCGGATAATGCAGCTGTACATCTTTTGGAAATTATTGATGATATTCTCAGTATTGCTAAAATAGAAGCGGGCAAACTTTCTGTTAATCCTGAACCAGTAGATTTACACCAAATTATCAATGAAGTTATTAATTTACAAACAGCATCGCTGCAACGTAAGCACTTAAAATTCAATCTACTTTTTTGTCCAGAAATTCCTATAGTCTGTGCTGATACCACTAAATTAAAACAGGTAATTTTGAATGTTATTTCTAACTCAATTAAATTTACTGATACAGGCACAATTTCTTTGATAACTCACTTAGAACATCCACAGGCTATTATTACTATAATCGATACAGGAATCGGTATAGACCCCCAGCAACAATCAAAATTATTTCGCCCTTTTGTGATGATTGATGGTTCCACAACCAGAAAATTTAGCGGTACGGGTTTGGGATTAGCTATTTCTAAGAATTTGATGAAAATGATGGGGGGAGATATTACTATCTCTAGTCAAGGTCAAGGTTTAGGAACAACTGTGGAAATTATTCTTCCTCTAGTGGGGGAAAGAAAGCTTGATTCTACCCCAGAGGAAACCTCATCTTTGCCGATTATTACCTCTCTTAAAAGCTAAAATATCTCTATTTAATTTCTGTAATTTATGAGAAATTTAGTTTATAATTCCTCTAAACTTTCCACAGGCAAATTAACCACCTGATAAGCACCAAAAACCTCGATTGCATCAGTATAATTGGTTAATTCTTCTAAAGTTGCCGCGATTAAATGCTGTTGATCTGGATTAATTTCTAGATCGATAAAAAATATGTATTCCCCTAAAGATATTTTAGTTGGTCGCGATTCGATCCGAGATAAATTAAGCTGACGTTTGGCAAAAACTTCTAAGGGTTTGACTAAAGCTCCGGGTTGATCTAAAACCTGAAAAGCGAGGGACATTCGCTCACCTTGGGGATGGGAAGTTAAAGCCATTATCCAAAAACGGGTACAATTATCGGGATAATCATTAATTGGTTGTATTAATATTGGTACATTATAGAGTTTTGCCGCCCGGGGAGAAGCAATCGCGGCCGAATTACCCTCTCGATCGAGAATTTGAATCGCTTCTGTGGTAGAATTGGTGGGAATAATTGGCACGGTAGGTAAATTGTTTTCTAGCCATTTTTGACATTGGGCTAAAGCTTGGGGATGGGAATAAACGGTTTTAATTTCTGTTAGCGATTGTCTAGGAGATAGAAGTGCATGGGAAATCGGTAAAACTAATTCTTGTTGAATCTGTAACCCGGGTAATTGCCATAAAGCATCAAGAGTCATTACCACACTTCCTTCGGTGGAATTTTCCACCGGGACCACTGCTAAATCGGCCTGATTTTGGACAACCGCTCCCAGGGCCAAGGCAATGCTAGGATAGGGTATTAATTGACGAGGCTGGGGTGGTAAACTATTAGCATAGGCTAAAGCGGCTGTTTCTGAATAGGTTCCCACCGGGCCCAGATAAGCGATCTTTACAGTCATTTAGATTATCCCCGCAAGCAATTTTTTCTAGCTATTACAGCCTTTTTCATAAATATCAAGTATAACCTAATTTGGTATTGACTCCTATCTCCTATCTGCTGGATTCTGCTATAATCATGTCAAGTCAGCTTCACTTTGTTTGATGGTCAATTGACTGATTTTTTGGCGAGTTTCCTCGATGGTTAACCCTTGGGCTAAATCCCCCAATTCTTTGAGAAGATCATTAGTTAAGGAGAGAGATATTTGGCTATCCTGACCCGATAAATAGACAACTTTGGCTAATTCGGCCAGTTTAACTTTTTTGCTGGTGCGATTTTGGTAACTGACCGAAAACCCGTTAATCTCCGCAGACTCTTGCTGGATAATTGCCGACTTTAAACGTTCCTTGAGATGTTCCATCTCTGTATCTAAAATCCTCCATTGCTGGTAAATTTCCCAATAACGATTAGTTAATCTTTTCAGATTCTCACCCGCAGGATCGGGAGTAATTAAATGGGAAAGCTGCAAAAGACGATGATGGATTTGGGCCGTATATACAGGGTCTTTTTGTGCATATTCTAGCTGGGCCGCGGTTAAAGGTCTTTTGCCCCAATTCCCCCCCTGTTCACTTTTATCAATAGCGGGAAAATGACAAAGACATTCAGCCACGGTTTTTAGTTGATAATTGGGTGGCTCTTCGGTAATTGTTATGCAAATAATTAACTGAAAATAAAATTAGATAAGAGAGCCTACGCCCAAAAGTAGCTGAAATTCATATAAAGAAGGACTTAAGGCACAAATAGGTTAATACCAAAAGATAGACAATTGAG
>NZ_JADBSA010000251.1:0-3175 GCF_020246945.1 Microcystis sp. M113S1
AAATCCTTATCTGGCAAGAGATTTAATTGATTAGTTCGCTCTAGATCAAAAACAATTGACAAAAATCGCTAAATGCCTTTCTATATAAGGGTTACATCCCTTATAACCCCCGTCCATTGCATAACACAAACCGAAGAGCCATAGTTTTGAAGGTCATAAGTCTTGGGTATGGTCAGTGGCCTTTAGTCCCGATGGGAAGTTACTAGCAAGTGGGGGGGATGACGCAACAATCCGAATTTGGGATGTTGAAACAGGTCAACTTCATCAACTCCTGTGTGAACATACTAAAAGTGTGAGGTCAGTGTGTTTTAGTCCCAACGGTAAGACATTGGCCAGCGCAAGTGAAGACGAGACGATTAAACTTTGGAACCTGAAAACAGGAAAATGTCAGAATACTTTACGCTCTCCCAGACTTTATGAACAAACAAATATTACAGGAGTAGAAGGGTTGAATTATGAAACGAGCAACACAATGAAAATTTTAGGAGCTTTTCTGTCACGTTGAAAAGAAGATATAAGTTAGCCAAGGGAGTCTCAATGAGAGGTAATCCCGACCTGAAAATCGCTAAAACCCCACACCCCACTCCCTCTCCCATGTAGTCTTAACGGGTTACTCCATCCACCACCGGACGGACATCGCTGCCCTCAAAATAGCCGGGGTTGCCTGTCCAATTGAAATCCGAGACGCGGATGTTGAGTATTCCCAACTGCAGCACAGGGTTATAGCGCAAAATTAAACTATAGGTGCGACGACTCCATTCGAGAAAATATTCTGTACTGATTTCCTTGGCTTGATCGATACTGTAAATACTCTGGAAACCCACACGAATCGGACCATATACCTGTTGAGTTATACCATAGGACATTGTTTGTTGATCAACAAAGCGATCGAAGAAAAAGGGTGATTGTCCGTTAACTAAACCCTGACTAAAACTGATATTAAACCCGGTATAGTCGAAGAAATTGCGGGAAAAACGCCCAAACTGCCCTAATAATCCCACAGTTCCCGTGACGGAATTTTGCGTCTCTCCATTAGTGTAATAACTGGTGACACCAGTGACACCAGTGACAATAGCAATATAGGGTTGAACGGGAAGAGGAGAAAATCTTAAACCTTGGTCGGGAGTCGGTGGTAAAGTAAGGGCAGACCAGAGTAAAAAACTGCGATTGAGAGAGACAGCACCCTGAAAACGGCT
Organism: Microcystis sp. M113S1; assembly: GCF_020246945.1. Lineage (NCBI taxonomy): Bacteria > Bacillati > Cyanobacteriota > Cyanophyceae > Chroococcales > Microcystaceae > Microcystis > Microcystis sp. M113S1. The sequence goes on from NZ_JADBSA010000251.1 coordinate 1,197, forward strand.
TAAATTAGTGACATTATCCGTTGCATTGGCCGCTAAGAGATTACTGCGATCGGTGGGTGCGTTAACATTCTGAACAGAAGCTTGATAACTGAGTCTAATATCCGTATTCGGGACGACAATCACAGGTGAGGTCAAAATTGACCCAAAACTGCTATTAACCGTCTGAAACCCCAAAGAACCGTTAAAAAGACGCTCGCGATAATTGTACTCCACATTGAGCAGATAGGGATCCTGCAACTGTCCGATCGTCTGTTGAAAGCGAATTTTAGAACGAACACTATTTTCGATCTGTTCCAAATCTAAATTAGAAAAAGAAGCTGTCGCTTGCAAAAACGAGCGCTCGCCAAAATTAGTGGCAAAATTGCCCAATAAACCAAAAGCTTTCGGACTAAGGGCCGAAACTTCCCCACCTCCGGGGTTAGCTGAGGGAAAAGCATCGGGATTAAGGACTTTTTGAATTAAATATTGCGGTGTCAACTCAAAAATAGTCTTCGGTGTCTCCACTAAAGTTAGGGGACTTTCTACGAAAAATCCGCCCCGATCCTCCCCATCATAGCCCGGAGCAATTAAAAAAGGACGACGACGACGGCGATCGAACGTAAGACTATTAATAAAAGTGGGTGCCACTACCCGTTGATCGAAAACCAACTGGGAATTACTCATCCGCAACTCATTGGTAAAGGGGCCGGTACTGCGAAAAGTGGCGGAATTAGCCCGAACTTCCAATTCAGGGGGGGAAAAAGGGTCATTCGTCAGACGCACATTAGTGGCATTCCACACCTTACCATCAAAATTCAAGCGTTCGGCCTGAAAACGGACACGATTAATCGTTCCTCCCGAGGGACTACTAATATTCTGTCGATCGCGTCGACTGGGATCCTGTCCCCCGACGACAAATTGAAAACCCTCTCCCGTGGTAATTCTCTGCAAGGGTTGATTTAATGCCAAACGATCGGTTAGGGTTGCAAAAGAACTACCGGCCCCCACATCCGTGGGCAGCGTTTGTCCTAAATCCCTAGCGGTGCTGGGTTGAAAAATCTCCCCATTAGCATTAAATACCACACCGCTATCCTGGACGAAATAATACTCAAAGCGATCGCCGCGCAGGATCTGATCTCCCCGGGTTAGGATCACCTGGCCCTCCGCTACCGCTAACTTTTCGGGAAGATTAATCTGTAAGCGATCGGCCGTTAGTACACTTTGGGCAAAACGCAGGGTGACATTACCTCTAGCGGTGATAATCTGCCGATTTTGGTCAAATTCCTGCTCATCGGCCACCAATTCTAGAGGCCTTTCCTCTTCTGGATTAGCGGTCTGATCTAGGCCGTTATTGAGGGAAATCAAGTATTCTTGGCTGGTTTTTTCGCCTTTTTTCCGCACTAATATCCGAGTTGAGCCATTTTTCTGGTTAAGAGCCTTTTGATTTAATCCTGACACTATCTCGGTTTCGGGATGAATGGTGACATCAACGGCCGCGGGGGGTGGAGAATTCTGAATAGAAAGGGGTTTTCCTAAAGCTGCCGCATCACCTGCACTGCTAGGTAATGGTTTGAGGGGAATACCCTCATCGGGAACCAAGGGTTTTACCTCGACGGTTTCCGGGGGTGGAGTGACGGTGAGGGGAATAGAAACGCTCTCTTCTGAAAGCTTTTTTGCTTCTAGAGGTGCTGGGGTGACAGGGAGGGGAACTACAGACGTGGGACTATTTTCAGAAACTTGGCGCTCCTCCGTTTCGGGTTCAGCTACAGTATTAATTAGGGCAGGTGGTTCAACAGCTAAGAGAAAAAAAGACATGACTGCACGAGTCGGCGATCGAAATAGAGGACGAGCGAACCTCATTGACATCCTCGCCGCCCTAAAAGTGCGGCGATTCCTAAACCTCACGATTTAAGTTTCTGCTTCCACCACCGTCGCATACCACAGTTAAAAAACCATGTACTGTCTTACACAGAGTCCACAGACTTTCGCCCCATTTCAGA
>NZ_JADBSA010000252.1:0-5406 GCF_020246945.1 Microcystis sp. M113S1
GATAATCTGCTCAAGTCCCTTGAATTGGTTAAAGATAAGCGAAAAACTAGATGATAAAAACAATTTATTAAAACCATAAGAAAGAATACTTGATTTTATTGAAGTTCACTGCGAGGAACTCCTCTATGCTGTTTAAATCCCAAAAGACAAGGCAGAAATTTAACCCTGATTACTGGCGAGATCATTCAGCCAACGAACGCACCTATCTGTCTTGGATGCGCGCCTCGATCGCTTTGATGGGTTTTGGTCTGGTCATTTTGCGTTTACGAACGGCATCTTCTACGGCCCTAGAGGTCTGTCAAAGCAATAATTATGGATAATGGGAGGAGTAAAATAAGCAAATTAACCCACTTGTATCCGTCAATTTCAACTTTACCAACTACTAGGGCCTGGTGATGAAACCCTAATTTTTCTCAATCGCGTAACAGAATCGGCCGATTTTCGGGGGATTTTCGGCCATGAGGTTGGCCGTGATCGTTTTTAGGCCTCGAAGAAAAGGGAGTAAATTATTCGTTTTCGAGCCATCTTGTTGATTATCCCGGCCGATTTGCCAGTTCCACTCTTCCCACCAAGGTTGTTCCTGTAGATTCTTGGCGACGAGATCGATCGTGAAGAGGTAAATTCCTGGTTCGGGAAACTTATCGGGGTGGATCGTGGTGACAAAATTTAGCTTTCGGGGAGCTTGTCCAGCTGGGGAATCGAGATTCCATTTGGAGATCTTGATCGCTTTTTGTAAATTGGAATCATCTTTTAAAACTTCTTTTGAGTTTTGAAATGTGTTCGAGAATTTATTGGGCATCTCGATGCTTTGTAAGGGTTCGATCGAACGGACATCGATCACCACCGTATGCTCGCTCGTATCAAGGGAAACACTATCGGAAATCTCAATCGCATCTGTAGAAGTTTGCGATATTTTCCAGAGTTGATTATTCTGGTCTTTAGCTTGAACTCTAAAGCCATTTAAGGATAGATTCCATTCTCCTAAAACTGCTTTTTCTTCGGCGGGTTTTTCTTCAATTTCTCGATCTAACAAAAATGGTTCCTTTACAAGATGATTGGGTGAAAAAATAGCAATTTTGCTATTGGCTAAAATATTCTCTTGGCGTTCTTTTAAGCTGGCAAAATATTGAGTTATGTCGTTGTGACGACCAATAAAAACTACATAAAATGGACGAAATTTATTGCTAGATTTCTCGTTGGGAAAGGGAAATTTTTTGATCCTGTTTTGCTCTTGCACATAGACGGTTCCTTCAAATTCGCTTTGAATCGCCCAAATCGCTACGGCGTATTCAGGATGCTTTGAGTTTAAATAAGTTTCTTGAATTTTTCTCGTGAGAAGTGTTACATCTCCCGATGCTTGATCGAGATCAGTAACAATAACCTGTAGGGAATTTTTTGTCCCTGGTTCGACAATTAGATTTTGAATAGGAGCGGAAACATCGGGAAAATCTGTACCATTATAAAAGGCGGGAAGTTGGGCTTTTCTAAAATCACTACGGGTGAGCGCATTTCCCGAACGATAGTATTGAACAGGAGTTTTACTGACTAAAGATAGGGTTTCGTCGAGCAGTTTTAGGGTTTGCACATAGAGGCTACCAGCATCGCTAACGTAGCCCAACATTGAGCTAGATCCATCCACTTGAATCGAGATGCCTAGAGGGGTTGAGCGAGTATCCGTCTGTTCGATCGGGGTAGGTATGCACGAAAAAGGCTTCTCTGCTGTATTGCAAGATACAATTCCTAAACAAGTGACTATTGTTATGACTAACCATCGAGCGCGCACCATTCGATCTCCTCGTGAACTACTGCTACCTTCTCTCCTATCCTAGGACGGATTCGACGAAATTGGCAGGATGAGAAGGAGTTAACTTTTTTTACAATCCCCCGTGTTGTAATAATAGCACTATAATATGTTAAGTATAGGTGTGCCGTTAATTTCGAGATAGATTAGTTGAAGGAGAAAGGGGACTAATATGTATATAATGCGGCCAGCAGATCAGGCACTCTATGAGAGGTTATCACATGGAGATGATTGTCTTGTTTTAAGTCCTCCAAAAACTGGAAAAAGTTCTTTACTAGAAAGAACTCGCTTGCATCTTGAAAATAATGGAGTTAAGTGCGTAAGTGTTCTGATGACCAAAAATCAGGGGGGTAATCTTAGAACTAGAAGTTCTGAAAAAGATTTCTATTGGGAATTTATTCACGATCTAGCGGAACAGTTCACGACTCAGAATGGTAACCAGCTATCGCACGATCAGGATTATCAAGCCGCTAGGCTTTCTACTAACATATCTAATGACCAGATTTTAAAATATTTTATCGAAAACATCTTATTAGAAAAAGTTCAAGATACCAGAATTGTTATTTTTATCGATGAACTAGAGTATCTTTTGAATCAAGAACCTTATTTTCCCGCATTTTCTCACCACTTTTTACAAACACTACTCTATTGCTACAATCAACGCAATTCCAGAGTTGCTAACAATCAAAATTTTCAGAGAATCACCTTTGCATTCTTTGGCGAGAAGAATTCTTTATCCTTAAATGAGCATAGCCAGTACAATCGTATTTTCGACCCAAACACCCAGATAGAGATTGGCGATTTTACACTTGATGACTTAAGCCAATGGCAGGGATTTAAACATTATTCAGCACGGGTTGATAGACTGAAAAATCTAGAAAAAGCACTCCAAGAAGTACTGTATTGGACAAATGGTCAACCACTACTGACCAATAAATTTTTACAATTATTTTTTGATTCCAATGATTTTACACTACCTTGGATTACGGAAGACATAGCGAAAGATTGCATTGCAAATATTGCTAACGAACGTATATCAGGAGTACGAGAAATTTCGGAGTATCTGAACAACATTCGTGAGATGCTAAATAGAAACGGTCAGTACGTCAATATTTGTCAGGAAATTTTACAGAACAGTGGAGACAGTTATCGTCGTACTCCAGAACAAGAAGAACTAATTAATTTAGGCCTACTGGTCAGCCAAAATAATGAGATAAAGATTCACAATAGAATCTACGAAACCTTTCTTCAAGACGTTATAGCTCTTGACCCGAATTCGACTGAAACCTCGAATTCGACTGAACCCCCGAATCCGACTAAACCCCCGAATCCGACTAAACCCCCGACCTCGCCATCATCATGGAATAACTGGGTAGGATCTTTGATAAACATCGCGCTATTATTGTGTGGTTTTTTCGACCCTTTCTGGTCAAAAGTTAAAACTCTTTTATCAGATTTATCAAAGGATTTATCAAAGTTACTACCCGTAATACCAGAAAGTTGGCGTATAAAAATCGTAAATTGGGTAGCTCTTATTCAAATTTCTTGGAATAGTCGAAAAAGATTACTCTTGTTTTCTGGATTAGTAGTACTAGGAATAATCGTTTCTCTCGGATTATCTTTCTACATCTATATAGACCAAATGAAAGCATCAGGAATGGAGGCTTTAAATCAGTTTGACAAGCAAGAAATAGAAGCCTTAGAAAATGCAATAAAATCAGGAGATCAAATTTATAATACTCGATTTAATAAAATTCCCTTACTTAGAGAAAATCTTCCCTCCTCTCCTCTATTAGCTCTACAAACTATCGTTACTCAAATTCATGAAAAAAATCGAATCACCCCCGATCCGAATAATCTAAACCCCTTAATGAAAGCGGTCAGTTTTACTCCAGATAAGGATTTTATCGCTACTGGTGGAGAGGATAATAAAATTCGACTCTGGAAATTATCGGGAGAATTTATAACAGATTATAATAATTCAAAAAAAATTATAAGTCTAGAATTTAATCCTGATGGAAAACAACTGGCAGTTGGTGGGGAAAGCGGATCTGTAAAAATCTTGCGAATTCCTGAATTGACATTGATTCACGAATTAACTAAATGTCATCGAGATAATCAGGGCATTCGTAGTCTTAGTTTCTCTGAAGATGGTAAGTACCTAGTTACTGGTGGTGGTGATAAAGTGTGCCTATGGAACGTGGAAAAAGGGCATGAAGAAAAAGATTTCGATACCAATGGAACTGTATATAGTTTAAATTTACGAAATCAACTAATCGCAATAGCGAGTGCAGGAAAAAAAGGATTGATCGAGCTAAAAAATCTAAAAGGACAAAATCTTATTTCAGAAGAACTCGGACAAGTATTTCCTTTTGACATCAGCTTTAATTCAGAGGGTACGAAGCTTGCTACAGCAGCAAAAAATGGAAAAATTAAGCTTTGGAAGTATCAAGAGAATCACTCTTTGACTGACCCAAAAGAGTTGGATATCTACGAAAACCCTGACAGAAATCCATATTTAAAAATCAACTTTCTTGATGACAATTTATTTGTTGTTTATGAAAATAAAGATTTACTTGAACTCCTTAAAATTGATTTAGAAAATGAACCAGAAATAGAGAAAAGATTTTCTTTAAAAGGTTATGCCTCAAAGCAAAAACCTAAAGACAAGGAAATAGAAAACGCTAGTTTTAATCTTAAAAAGAATAAACTAATTACAGTCGCCCAAGAAAATCAAGCTCGTCTATGGGATTTTTCTTCAAAATCTAAAACTAAAACAAGTTTCTCGACCGAGGGGGGATCGCTTAAAAACTTAACCTTGCGTTCTGACAATAATTCAAATGATCCTCAAATATTATCCATTGTTACTTTAGACGAAAATGATATCGTTCAATTATGGTCTGTCGAAGGAAGGAAAATTCCCTTCAAAGATGAGGAGAAAGTATCTCCATCTATCGCAATTGGTTTTACGCCAGAAAGCGATGGGCAAATTGTTTCTGTCAAGAAAGATGGAGAGATTAATTTCTTGAATTTAGTAGGACAGGTACAATATCCTATCTCGATACCTACTGGACAGAATGATATTACAAGTATTGCCATTCACCCTTCTAAAAAGATTATCGCTACAGGTAATAAACAAGGTGCTGTAATGTTTTGGCTTTGGGGAAAAAAGCCCACTCAAACGACATCAATGCCTGATCCTAATCAGGGACAAGTAAAGTTCTTGACATCCTCACCGCCGTAAAACGGACGGTGATTCCCAAACCTCACGATTTGGGTTTCTGCTTCTTTCCCTTGCGGGGTTCCGCACCTGCCTTAACAGAGTAAATCTGTTCTGGTCTTATGGTCGCTCTACAGACTGACACCGCAAGCCCTGCGGCCAAAATGTTTTTACTGGCGTTAATATCTCGGTCATGGTGCGTCCCACAGTCTGGACAATCCCATTCTCGAATATTTAACGGCATTTTCTCAGCAATATACCCGCAATTACTACACCGCTTAGAACTGGGAAACCATCTATCTACTTCGATGTAATTTCTCCCATACCAACGGCATTTATAGGCTAATTGTCGAGTTATTTCTCCCCAACTAACGTCAGATATTGC
>NZ_JADBSA010000253.1:0-6182 GCF_020246945.1 Microcystis sp. M113S1
AAATCCTTATCTGGCAAGAGATTTAATTGATTGGTTCGCTCTAGATCAAAAACAGTTGACAAAAATTGCCTAAGATCTTTCTCTATAAGGGTTTCATCCCTTATAACCCCCGTCTATTGCATAACACAAACCGAAGAACCAAAACTCACATCTGATAACTGATGACTTACCCACTGATAACTGATAACTGATAACTGAGAGGTGCAACCCTGGAAGTTCTTAAGTGCTATATTAAAGATCAAGAAAAGCCGTCGTAAAACGACGGGGTTTTAACCCAAATTTTCGATAATTTTTACTTTTTACTTAATTGATCATGCTCAAACAGATACGGAAACTACTTATCAATTTCGGTCAACAATGGCGCGATGAAAATTTCATGAGGTCGATTCATACCATTGAAAACCTAGTTTCTAAGGTTTTATCCGTAGCTTTAATTGTTGTTATTCTTGTTTCTCTTTATGATATGATAGTTATCCTAATCAAAGATTTATTTACTACGGAACCCGTCGGTTTTTTTAGCAAAACTTTAATTGAAATCTTCGGTTTATTTCTCAATATTTTGATCGCCTTAGAGTTATTAGAAAACGTCACTGCTTACTTAAGAAAACACATCGTACAGGTTGAATTAGTCGTAGTTACTGCCCTGATTGCCATCTCTCGAAAAATTATTATTTTTGATCCCAATAAATACAGTAAAGATGATTTAATTGCCCTCACCGTGGGAACCTTAGCTTTAGCGGCAAGTTATTGGTTAATCAGAAAAGTTAATCGCGATAATCGTTCTTGAAGTAGTTATTAAGTACCCAAACAGAATTAATCACACCAAATTCGATTATTAAAGACTGATTATCTATTGCAAGAGTGCCTATTTCCTATCCTGATATGTAGCCTATACTCAACGGATTTAGTATTAACTTTGTCCAATTACTGATTAGGGAAAGGGGTAGATTTAGAAAACCTAACCCTTCCAAATATTTACTCGACTCTGGAAATATTACCCGCTTTAATCCAACCTTCGCGACCATCGGACAGACGTATGCGCTGCCATTGGCCATCGCTGCTGGTTTCCACCACACTGACCTTAGTATTATAATCCAGACCGCCGAGACGAGTCGATTCACTGGTAGGTTCAGAGCGCAGACTTAAACCGCTTTGCCATGTCACCCGCGCTTGATAACCGGACGATGTGGCTTCTCTTTTTCTTGCTTCGGGACTGGGTTTCGGGGAAGCTTTTGGTGCTGGTGCAGCTTTGGGAGACTCCTTCACCTCAGCTTGGGGTTGTTCTTGGACGGGAGTAGTAGGGATGGGTTTAGCAGCTTTTTCCTCCTTAGTTTCCTCTTTTTTCTCCTCGGTAAAGACGGGTTTAGGAGGATTAGAATTCATACCGGAGAGAAGCATATAGGCGACAGCAGTAGCCCCACCGACCAAAATCGCCACTCCCATGACAAAACCGAGCATAAATTGCAATAAACCAGATAAACGCTTCATATTGGTGCTAAATTAACTGCTAGAATTAACATTAAAACGATCATCGCGAGAGGCTAGACGAGCTTTACCGGACTTAGCCCAATCCTGTAGAAATTGAATCTGTTCTTGGGCAGTGCGAGCTAGGGGGATAATCTGACTAGCGGCCTCAAGCACATCATCGGTGCTAAAGTCGCGATTTTGACTAAAACCGATGTGCATCGCTTCCACGATGGTTTGTTCGATTTCTGCCCCCGAAAAATCGGGAGTTTCGTAGGCTAATCGCTTTATATCATAACTTTTCAGGTTATGGGGCCGAACTTTCCCTAAATGAACGCTAAAAATCTCCTCGCGGGACTTTTGGCTAGGTAGTCCGACAAAAAATATCTCATCGAAGCGTCCTTTTCGCAACATTTCCGGGGGCAAAGATTGGATGTTATTAGCTGTAGCGACGACAAAAACCGGCGATTGTTTCTCGGCTAACCAAGTGATAAAAGTCCCGAAAACCCGGCTGGTGGTTCCCCCGTCGCCTTTTCCATCCGCTCCGGCGAAAGCTTTATCGATTTCGTCTATCCACAGCACACAGGGAGCTAAAGCTTCGGCGAGATTAATCATCTGACGGGTACGCGATTCCGATTCTCCCACCAATCCGCCAAATAAACGCCCCACGTCTAGACGCAGTAGGGGTAAGTGCCAATGATGGGAAATAGCTTTCGCTGTCAGGGATTTACCCGTCCCTTGAATTCCCACCAATAGTAAACCCCGGGGATTGGGTAAACCGTAGGCGCGGGCGCGTTCACTAAAAGCACCACCGCGACGAATCAGCCAATCTTTGAGATTATCTAGGCCGCCGATGTCAGAAATCTGTTCTGTGGCGGGATAAAAGTCCAATATCTGGGTTTGACGAATCGATTGGCGTTTTTCTGCCAAAATTAATTCCACGTCCTCTGGCTCAATTTTGCCGTGACTGGCTAAACATTTGGCTAAAACCCGACGAATTCTCTCTAGGGATAATCCTTGGGCAGAAAGCACTAATTCATCGAGGAGTGGTTCTTTGAGGGGTTGTCCGGTGGCAGCGATTAATCGCTGGATTTCCTGTTTAATTTCTTCGCCACTGGGGAGGGGAAAATCGACGACGGTGATTACTTCGGTTAGATCCGAGGGGATAGACAGTTCGGGAGCGACGATAATTAGGTTTTTGGGCTGAGATTTCAGGGAACGGGCCAGATTTCGCAATTTTCTGGCGATGGAAATATCTTCTAGAAAGCGCTGGAAATCGCGTAAAATTATGATTGCGGCGATGTTAGGCGGCAGCTTTTCGACGAATTCAAGAGCTTGGAGGGGATTACGCCGAGCAAAGTTCTCGTTATTGGGATTATCTTGATAACCATCCACGAAATCCCAGACATAGACAGCACGGTTATTGCTCTGTTTGGCAATATCGGCGATCGCTTTTTCGAGACGTTCTTCTTCTAGGGTGGTAACATAGATAAGAGGATAACGGGCCCGCAGCAGTAATTCAAATTCTTCACCAAAGCTCATAGCTATTCGTCTATAGTTTTTGCTATTTATATCGTCATCACAAAATGTAGCAGTTAGCCGTCTATTGGATATTTTAGTACAAATGCTCGGACTTCTTCTCCGCAGCTCCCTGTTCTGGTGTAGTGTTAACGAGTAATTGACCGCTTTTCTCCTAAAGATGAAGTGTAACCTAATTTTGATATCGACGGCCGGCGACCGACTACCCAAAACGAAAACTTCCTACCTCACCATTAGGATAACTGCTATATATGAATAATGTTATTGACCATGATCGTTTATTTAAGGAATTAATTTCGACTTTTTTTGTTGAATTTATTCAGTTGTTTTTCCCTGAGATTATCAATTATTTAGAGCCTAATCAGATCACATTTTTAGACAAAGAAGTCTTTACCGATGTCACGGAAGGAGAAAAGTATGAAAGTGATTTAGTCGCCCAAGTTCAATTTCGAGGACAATCATCATTTTTCTTAATTCATCTAGAAGCACAGTCTAGCTCTCAACCGGAATTTAATCGGCGAATGTTTACTTATTTCGCTCGTCTGCATCAAAAATTTGCCTTACCAGTTTATCCGATTGTCATATTCTCCTATGATCGTCCGCAAAAAGAAGCAATTCGTCAATACAAAATTGAGTTTCCTGACTTAAAAGTGTTAGAATTTAACTATCAAGTTGTCCAGTTAAATCGCTTGAATTGGCGAGATTTTCTCAATCAAGATAATCCCGTCGCCGCCGCTTTGATGGCCAAGATGAAAATTGCCGCTCGGGATAGAGCAAAAGTTAAGGCACAATGTCTAAGATTATTGGTGACATTAAGATTAGATGCTGCTAGAATGCAATTGATTTCAGGCTTTGTCGATACCTATCTCAATCTCAACTCGTCCGAGGAGATAGAATTTCAACAGGAGATTAGCACATTTATTCAACCCGAACAGGAGGGAGTTATGCAGATTACCACCAGTTGGATGCGCCGCGGTTTAGAACAGGGTTTAGAACAGGGTTTAGAACAGGGTTTAGAACGGGGTTTAGCAAGAGAAAGAAATCTAATTGTTCGTCTGATTAAACGTAAGTTAGGAGATATTGATCTGGATATAGAGAGTCGGATTATGACCTTGAATATTGATGATCTGGAACGAGCGGGGGAAGCTTTATTTGATTTTTCGACAGTGGAGGATTTAACTAATTGGTTAAATGCTTTAGATGCTTAGTATTTTTCTCTTAAACTTCACAGAAGGCTGGGTATGAGTATAAGCTTTGAAAATGCTATCCAAGAAACTCAAGATTTACTAAGTCAAATTGAGTTTTTAGATGCCAAGACAATCACTCAGAAATTTACTGAGTTAGTCTCAACAGAAAATGGAGCTAGAGGTTTTTTTGTTACTTACTTAACCAGCGATTTATCCCATAGGGAATATCCTAGTTTAGAAGTAATCACTGCTTTAAAAACTTCCCCGATATTTGTCAATGAATTATTAGTCAAAAATCTGGCTATGTCCACGGCAATGGTCATCTATCATCGCAGTCAAGGAGATAAAGAAAACGCTCAAGGTTCTGAGAAAGTCCAAGAAAAAACTGGTCAACTAATTAAGCAGTTATTATCGCCAGCCTTGGGGGAAAAATTACAACAATTAGCCACCAGTTTAAACACGGGACAAGGAGAATATCAAGCCTTTCTAGAGCGCTGGGGATATGACAATTACCAACGTCAAGCGATCGCAGAAATTATTCAACCTTTTCTTCAGTAACTAGCGAATTTCGGGCCAAAGCTTTGGCCCGAAATAGGGAGCGATCGGTTCGAGCAATTAACTCTTTTACCTCTTGTTTGCTGCTAAAATGGCTTATTTAAGCAAATCCCCAGCAAAGGCGTTAGCCTAGGGGGGTTTTAGCATAGCCGCAACAAAATCAAGGCATTTAACCACTGTACCAGTATTTCTTAGTCAACTTCTAGGAGCTAAAACCCCAAGCCGATGATGGGATTTGAACCCACGACCAATTGATTACGAATCAACTACTCTACCACTGAGCTACATCGGCACATTGCCAATTTCCGATTATATCACGGACAATAGATACAGAGCTAGAAAAATTTTTTTATGAGCAAATCCCCTCGACTCGATCCCCAAAAATACGCGCGCTTGAAAGCGGAAGCAGCCAATCCCTACCGAGGGCTGCGGCAGTTTCTCTATCTCGGTTTAGGTGCTTCTGGTTTTATCGGTGCGGTGGTTTTTCTGGCCCAATTAGCGGCAGCAAGGGACGTAGCCACCGCTTTACCCAATTTTGCCCTACAAACTGGTGTGGTGGCCCTGATGATTTGGTTATTTCGTCGGGAAAAAAAAGCTCAGGGTTGAGGGAGTAGCGACTGATAGCCAAAACGGTCTCTTTCCCCGGAGAATAAAAGTTAACATTAACTCCAGTCTTTTCGTGTTATGATGAGGGGGAGAGTCAAGATTAGTGTTCAAGTTCGTTTTCAGTATTAATCCGGTAAGTCTTTTACTTTAGTATTGTTCGGCTTCTCCCTGAATTTTGTGTCTCCACACCGTTTCGAGTATTGATCGAGGATTCAAGTATTATGTCTATTTTTGTTGGTAATCTCTCTTACGAGATTTCCCAAGAGGATCTAAACGACGTTTTTGCAGAGTATGGCAAGGTTCAAAGGGTTCATATTCCCGTTGACAAAGAGACAGGCCGCAAACGCGGTTTCGCCTTCGTGGAAATGGAAAGTAAAGCCCAGGAAACCGCCGCAATTGAGGCACTGGATGGTGCTGACTGGATGGGACGATCAATTAAAGTTAACCAGGCGCGCGATCGGGAAGAGCGTGCGCCCTTCAATGGTGGTGGTGGTGACAGAAAAAAACGCTATTAAGCTTTTTTTTGTGAATAATTGTGGGAGGGTGGACAGCGTTCACCCTTTTTTGTCGGCAATTGCGATCGCAGATCCGCTCAAAACCAATAGAAATCTAAATGTCTGAGTCTCTCCAAAAGGTAACAATTGACATACTCCCACCGTCAAGCTACGCTGTGACGGGGGATTCTTGACCCATCGCTGTTAGAAATTCCTTGTTCAACGAGACAGCTTAGATTCTCAATGTCTCCATTAAGAATCCAGAGACCGGACTCTCCCAAGGCGTTTGGGTCGGTTTCTGTTTGCCCAACAGTACCGTTGAGATGATTTCCCAAAT
>NZ_JADBSA010000254.1:0-40589 GCF_020246945.1 Microcystis sp. M113S1
GGGAGTGATCAGGGGGAAAATTCAGGTACTTTTTCCCTGAAAATTAGGTAGTTGACCACCTGAAAATCGGTAAAACCCATCCCCCATCCCCCATCCCCCAACCCCCAACCCCCACCGAAAAACTTTTTCAGCAGACCCTAAGTAGCTAGACACAATTAATTACATATATCTAGGGGTTGCTGAATAAATCTAAAAACCTTGTTGGATAATATTTTTAGGCTTTTTTGAAATCAAAAAGTACCAGGCATGGGAGTGATCAGGGGGAAAATTCAGGTACTTTTTCCCTGAAAATTAGGTAGTTGACCCCCGCAAAATCGGTAAAACCCTACACCCCACACCCCACACCCTGTCCCCACGAAAAACTTTTTGCCGCAAACCCTAATTATGACGATTGCCATCATAATGAATTCTCGCCCCGGCCCATTGCAATTTTTCCTGTAGAGTCTGATAAAAAGAATAGCTTTCCCGCAGGATAATAAATTGGGCGAATTTTTCAGCTTTGGTAACTCCCACCCATTGCCCAGGCCAAATGGAAGTGGCTAAAGCACCATCCATCCAGAGTTTAGTGTTTAATTCGTAGTCTCCCAGAGGCCAAATACTGACCAGAGATGCCGGGGGAATGACAATCGGCCGACTGGAAAGACTCAAGGGACAAATCGGGGTGACAGCGATCGCTTCCATGCCGGGGTGTATAATCGGGCCATTAGCGGAAGCGGTGTAACAGGTGGACCCCGTGGGAGTAGCCACTAATAAACCATCTCCTTGGTACTGATCTACTACTTCCCCGTCCACTTCGATTTCGAGGATCGAGGTGGGCATCCTATCGATACTAGCGGGTTTCACACACATCTCATTCAGGGCATAAAATGCCTCGCTCACTGCCTGCGGGTTTCTTTTATCCCCTTCATAGATTCTGGCAGTTAACATCATCCGTTGTTGTACCGCATAGTGATCGGATTGTAAACGCTCCCAGACCGTCTCCGTATCTTGGAAAATCTCAAAAGGTTCCGTTAAAAATCCCAGATGGCCGCCGACATTCACCGCTAAAATTGGAATGTCTTCCTGAGCTAAATAGCGAGCGGCGGCTAAAATGGTTCCATCTCCCCCCAAAACGATGGCGAGGTCGATTTTTTCCGATGCTGAGGCTAAAAATACTGGATAGGGATTATCTTTAAAGCCACTGGGTCCCATTAAAACTTTACACTGACGGGCTTCTAACTGTTTAGCGCATTTTTCTGCCCATGCTTTACTTTGGGGATGGTTGGCCTTATGGGCAATGATTACTTGTTTTAACTGCACGGAGTTGAGACCTTGTTCGGAGGTTCTATATTTTTAACAATACCAAGACCGGGCAGATCGGGTGAAAAGTAAAAAGTAAAAAGTGGGTTGGGAGATGGGGAAGTGGGGAAGTGGGGAAGCTGTCTCATCACCCTGTCACCCTATCTCCTCTTGCCTCATCTCAACTGGCAATTTAAATACTTAACAGCTTATAATTGTATTAAGATGTGTAACAATTCTCTGGCAAACTCTTGACAAAGGATAACAAATCTGCTCTCCCAAAAAACAGGAAAGGTTTTATTTCTATGACATTAATTCAAACCGCCCAATTATCGCTGGAAACCTCGGCTTTAGCCTTTTTTAAGCAGACAGAAGGACGCTGGCAATCCCAGAGACGTTATTACACCCTCACCCAAGAAACGGAACCCCAAGAAGTTATCAGCGCCATCGAGATTAAATATTTACCCCAAGGCAGCGAACCATTAATTCAACTTGCCCGTTTACATAATCTGGAAGATACAACTTTATTAGGTGGTACGGAAGTCACTTGGCAAAGTAATTATCTCCGTCCCCAGAGTAAAAAACCCTCCAACGGTTCGACTATATTCGGTATTTTAGATAATATTCTCTATCGCGATCGGGGATTTGCGACGGATAAACCCGTTAGCGCTATTTATACCTTTCCTAATCCCTCTACTCTCTGTCTGAGAACAGAATACGCCGGTTCTGTCTTTGAAGAAGAAATTAAACTCATCGGTCAACAATATCGTACTCGACAAACGATTATCTCTCGCGCCGGTCAAGAATTGATGATCGGTCAATATCTAGAAAAACGGGTCAATTAGTCAAAAAATCGGCGGCTATTCCCATAATTTTGACTTCTATCCTAGTAAGAGGGCTGAAATCAAGTCAGCCCTCTTACTAACTCCCCTTTAAACTGGGGTTAGATTTTCTTGATTCTGACTAGCGAGAAACTTCTCTAATTCCGTAATCGCATCGGCATCGACCTTAGTTTGCATAGGACAGAATTTCGGTCCACACATCGAACAAAACTCCGCAGTCTTATAGATATCTGCGGGTAAAGTCTCATCGTGGTATTCCTTAGCGCGATCGGGATCCAAGGATAACTGAAATTGACGATTCCAATCGAAATTATAACGAGCAATTGAGAGTTCATCGTCACGATCGCGCGCTCCGGGACGATGACGGGCGATATCTGCCGCATGAGCCGCTATTTTGTAGGCAATTAAGCCATTTCGCACATCTTCAGCGTTGGGTAAACCGAGATGTTCTTTCGGGGTGACATAACATAACATCGCCGTCCCGTACCAACCCGCCAGAGCCGCCCCGATCGCCGAAGTGATATGATCGTACCCTGGAGCAATATCGGTGACAAGAGGACCAAGAACATAGAAAGGTGCTTCGCTACACTCCTCCATTTGTTTTTTCACATTAAATTCAATTTGATCCATGGGAACATGGCCAGGTCCTTCCACCATCACCTGTACATCGTGTTCCCAAGCGCGGCGCGTCAGTTGGCCGAGGGTTTTCAATTCCGCTAATTGGGCTGCATCGGAAGCATCGTGGGTACAACCGGGACGCAGGGAGTCACCGAGACTAAAAGAAACGTCATAACGCTTGAAAATCTCGATAATTTCGTCGAAATGGGTGTAGAGAGGATTTTGCTTGTGGTGGTGTAGCATCCACTTAGCAATAATACCACCACCCCGGGAGACAATCCCGGTCAGACGAGTTTTGACTAAAGGCAGGTGTTCGATGAGGATTCCCGCATGAATCGTCATGTAATCCACCCCTTGCTCGGCGTGTTTTTCGATAATATGGAGGAAATCTTCGGGGGTGAGTTTTTCAATATTGCCGTGAACGCTTTCCACCGCTTGATAGATGGGTACAGTACCGATGGGGACAGGAGAAGCATTGATAATCGCAGTGCGAATTTCGTCCAAATTACCGCCACCGGTGGAAAGATCCATCACCGTATCCGCGCCGTATTTGACCGCTAGGTGTAATTTTTCCAGTTCTTCGTTAATATTCGAGGAGTTAGGGGAAGCTCCGATATTAGCATTAACTTTACACTTAGAAGCAATACCGATCGCCATAGGTTCCAGATTGAGGTGATTGATATTAGCCGGAATAATCAGTCTTCCTCGGGCGATTTCGCTGCGAATCAATTCGGGAGAGAGATTTTCCCGTTTTGCCACATAAGCCATCTCTTCGGTAATTATCCCCTGACGGGCGTAGTGCATTTGCGATACATTTGCTTGTCCGCGCCGGGGGGCAACCCATTCTTGTCTCATAATTTTATTTCCTCTGTAAACAGCTTCCCTACGCTGGAATTACCCAGTCTCAGGTTCTAAGGGTCTTTCTCAGCCTGATTGCCTCAGACACCCCTAGCTATGACGGCAATTGTATCACTGTTGAGGACTGAGGAGATAAAGCTTAAGATTGTTGTTTGATTAGGCAGTTAAGCTAAAACACACTTAGACCACCTAAAATAGAAATAGTAATTTTAGAAAAATCGGTGGTGATTTAGAAGTAGTTCCGGATAAGCAATAGCATATTGTCGAGCAAAGAATGGTAAACTTTTCCATAATTTTTTACCCGATTTATGGCTTCTATTTTTTAGATAAAAACCAATAACTTTTCTGGTAAGTAGGTGGGTGGAATTAAATATAAGATGAACGTAGAACGTAGGTTGGGTTGAAGCATGAAACCCAACACCCGCATGGGTTACGCTACCGCTAACCCATCCTACAAATAATTGTGCCTCCCTACTTACTTGTATCAATAGCCAACCAAATATATATAGCGGTTCTCACACCTGTGTGGCACACTTAAACCTTTGCTAATTAAGCTTTTCAACATCGATAATGTACCTAGTGCGAACAGGAAACGCTATAGCTTGATTTTTTGAGAAAATATCAAGAACCACATCTCATACTAAATCCGTTGAGTATAGGTAACATATAAGGATAGGCACTCAGGCAATAGGCAATAAGCAAAAGGGGGAATACATAGGGTTTGCAGCAAAAATTTTGTTGGTGGGGTTAGGAGTCAGTAGCCGGTCGTCAGTAGCCGGTCGTCGGGAGTTTCAGGCTTTGTTGCCCTCTCTTTTTTGTACCAACTTATGTACTATCATAAGGATAATGCCAGGTTTTTGATGGTCCCAATCCGATTTTCGCAGCATGAATATCGGATTTTAACAGGTCAAAAGCCTTATTTTAAAAGGGTTTTACCATTATTCAGCAAACCCTACATAATCAGTTTTTAATAACCGGATTTAGTATCACTACCCCTCTCCCAGGCCTTCCATAAGAAAAATCCAGCTAAATTATCTCTAGCCGGACAGGGTAGTAAATTTTCAGCAGTGGGAAAACACTTCTAGGCTATGTGAGCAACTCACCATTAGTTACCGATTAAAATCAGAGCAATCAGTGATTCAAATCACAACCAATTCTAGGCTTCCACTAAACGAAAAGCCGCACCCAAACCGACAGCGATCTCATCGGGAGAAATTTTACCATCATGGTTAATATCGATCGCATCGAATACCGCATCGGTTCCCGCCCATTCTTCCCGGGTGATGAAACCATCCCCATCATGATCATAAACTCGAAAAATATCTTCGGCGGCGTGTTCTAGGGTTGACTGACCTTCCAACTGGGTTAAACGTTGAATCAGCAGTTGTTCTAATAACTCTAAAGCTTTGGTAAAACCTTGAATACCTTCCGCTAGTTTTTCGGAAGCCATGGCATCTTCGGCGTGCATTTTCTCAAAATTCGCTTTATCCATGGGAATTTTGACAATATCAAGGGTTGTAGCCAGTGCTGGATCGAGCTTACGGGGTAAATCGGCTTCTGTCTCTTGCAATTGTTCGAGAAGTTTCGGGGAAATGGTTAAAAGATCACAGCCAGCTAACTCGCGAATTTCACTGATATTGCGGAAACTTGCCCCCATAACTTCGGTTTTATAACCGAACTTTTTATAGTAGTTATAGATCTGGGTGACGGATTGGACTCCGGGATCTTCAGCACCAACGTAGTCTTTACCAGTTTCTTTTTTATACCAATCGAGAATCCGACCGACAAAGGGAGAAATTAAGGTTACTCCCGCCTCCGCACAGGCGATCGCCTGATGAAAACCGAATAATAGGGTTAAATTACAGTGAATTCCCTCTTTTTCGAGGACTTCTGCGGCTTTAATCCCTTCCCAAGTCGAGGCAATTTTAATTAAGACTCTTTCTCTAGAGATACCCGCTTGTTCATACTGGGAAATGAGATAACGGGCCTTGTCGATGGTAGCTTGGGTATCGTAGGAAAGACGAGCATCCACTTCGGTGGAGACGCGGCCGGGGACGATTTGCAGGATTTGTAGGCCAAAACCGATGGCTAGGCGATCGAAAGCTAATTTGGCCACATCTTCCGGGGTGGCCTGCTCTCCTAATTCTTCTCTGGCCGCTTGCAGGGTTTGATCGACAATCGGCTGATATTGGGGCATTTGGGCCGCGGCCGTAATCAGGGAGGGGTTAGTGGTGGTATCTTGGGGGGTAAAAGCTTCGATCGCTTGGATATCGCCGGTATCGGCAACAACCACTGTAAATTGGCGTAATTGTTCTAGTAGGGTTTTAGCCATGACTTCTCCAGATGCGTGTTAACACGAGACTTCATCCACATCTTAGCGATTCGATCGAGAGGAAGGGGAAAATTCCCGATTGATTTAATTCCCAAGCACAGACCCGGCCAAAGTAAGGACGAGCCGGGGAATCTTTTGGCCACTCCTTGCCTAAAGTCCTCTATTTGTGATAGTATTAGTGATTGTGTCGATTTAATAAAACGGAGTTTATGCCCAAGCTAAAAACGCGAAAGGCGGCGGCCAAACGATTCGAGGCCACGGGAAGCGGCAAAAAAATCAAACGTCGCAAAGCCTTCAAAAATCACCTACTCGATCATAAAAGTGCCGAACGCAAGCGCCGTCGTTTGTCCCAGATTACCTTGGTACACGAGCGCGACGAGAAGGAAGTGCGCTTAATGTTGCCCTATTTGTAAGTTTTCCAGAAAAATCGTCTAAAGGATTATCATGTCTAGAGTAAAACGGGGGAATGTCGCCCGCAAGCGACGCAAAAAAGTTCTCAAATTAGCCAAAGGTTTTCGCGGTTCTCACTCGCGTTTATTCCGTACCGCTAACCAACAGGTAATGAAGGCCTTGCGGAATGCCTATAGAGACCGTCGCAAACGTAAACGCGATTTTCGTCGTCTTTGGATTACCCGCATTAACGCGGCTGCCCGTCAACAGGGCATCAGTTACAGCCAACTGACCGGACAATTAAAGAAAGCTAATATCCTCCTGAATCGGAAAATGTTGGCCCAATTAGCTGTCCTCGATCCCGTCGCTTTTGCTAAAGTGGTAGAACTAGCCAAAGGATAATTTAGCCCCAAGCATGACGGAAACTTGGCAAACGATTCAATTCCCCAGTTCAGAAAGTGCGATCGCTTTAGCTGGTCATCAAGAAGCTAACCTCAAATTGATAGCCAGGCAAACTGGGGCGAATTTAGTCCTCAGAGGGATGGAATTGCGGATTGCGGGGCAACCGACCCCCGTGGAGCGTGCCACAGCGATTGTACGCTCCTTAAGTATTTTATGGCAAGAGGCCAAGTTAATCGCCGAAGCCGATATTATGACCGCTATCCATGCCCTCGATACGGGGCGTTCTAGCGAGTATAAAGAACTACAGCAGGATATTCTCGCTCGTACCCGTCGCGGGGAGCTAATTCGGGCGAAAACCTTCCGTCAGCGTGAATATATCCAAGCGATTCAAAGTCACGATATCACCTTTTGTATTGGACCTGCCGGCACGGGTAAAACCTTTTTAGCCGCCGTTTTAGCCGTACAAGCTTTATTAGAAGATAAAGTAGAACGGATTATCCTCACCCGGCCGGCCGTGGAAGCAGGGGAAAAATTAGGCTTTCTCCCGGGGGATTTACAGCAAAAAGTCGATCCTTTTTTGCGTCCCCTCTACGATGCTTTATACGAATTTATCGAAGCGGCCAAAATTCCCGACCTGATGGAACGGGGTAAAATCGAAATCGCTCCCTTAGCTTATATGCGGGGACGAACCCTAGCTAATGCTTTTGTTATTGTTGATGAGGCCCAAAATACCACCCCAGCACAGTTAAAAATGGTCTTAACTCGCTTGGGATTCGGTTCGCGCATGGTAGTAACTGGAGATGTCACCCAGACCGATTTACCGCAACAACAAGAATCAGGGTTAATTGCCGCTCAAAAAATCCTAAAATCAGTAGAAGGGATCGCTTTTTGTTACCTATCCCGGGCCGATGTGGTGCGTCATCCTTTAGTACAAAAAATCGTCTCAGCCTACGAACAGCACGAAAAATAACAGATTGTTGAGATAGTCGCTCTTGTACTCTTGCGAGAGAGTATAGAATTAGGTTAATTTAACGCGATGTGCAACTAAAAAGGACAGAATCAGGGTTCTAGAGGATACTTTATCTCTGCTGATTTCTGAAAGCCTTGTTGTAAATCAAGACTAAAAATATAGTTGCACACCGAGTTTAATTTAGCTTTTTCCCCTTAAACTAAAACCGACAAAGACGTAGTTTAATGCGTTTCGGTATCCCCAAACCTCAAGGAATTGATAACGCTGCCATCCTTTCATTGAGCCAGTCTGAAAAGCTCTTAGGGTATATAGTTGGTTAGCCCAGTTGTGATCGTTTGGTGTAGCATGATGAACACAGTGCGCCCCTAGGCTAACTGGAAGGATGATTAGCCGAATAAAGACTGCTCCCACTAATTCCGTGGACCACTTTAACCACTCTAACCAGTGGTCTGAGCGCGGGGGGTAAGCACCCAGATATAGAGCAAAAGATTTACCAATTACCTGAGATTTAGCTGCCTCATTATCATCGGCTTCATAGGCCCAATTATGCTCCGGTAGCTGTTGCAAGAGTGCGGCTGCATAGGTTCCGAGTTGGGTAAATAGCGCCCAGAGTAAGCAGATTAAACAAGAATGGGTTAAACCCGCACAAACAGAGGCCAAGAAAAGCACAATCAGGGTAGCTATTTGATAGTTAATGGGAGCTTTAAGGAGATTAGTCAGACGAGAAAGGAAGGTTTCTCCGTAAAACTTGGGAGAGAGTAATAACTTGCCGAGATTTTGCCAATAGAAGGCCTCTTCTTCCCCAAATTCAAAACCTAACTCTTCTACTAGGTAGGGGGTATTCCCCTTGTCATTCATGGTAGCTAGGTTTTTCGGGGGGTGGTGAATTAGTAGGTGATCTTTTTTGAACAATGGAAAGGGCTTTTTCCCGGTAATTAAGGTGAGCAAACAACCTAAAAGATGGTTATAAGTGGGATATTGAGGGAAAAAAGCATTATGGGCGCAAAAGTGGGCTATTTCCTGCAATTGAGCCGCCCCAGCTACGGATAACACACATCCTAGTGGGATTAATTGCCAGTGGCTAAGAGCGATCGCTAATCCCCCTATATACTGGAGTATGCCATAGATTAGCTCTAAGGAGGGGGTGCTTTTCCAGAGAGGGGTAGCAAGGTAGTAGCCTGTTAGCCAGTCAAAGAAAGCTTGTACGAGACGATTATCGCTGATTTGGAGCATCCCTAGGCGTGGATTATCCCTTAAAGCCGATGCTTGTGTTGGGGTGGTTTTTTTGAGTATCATAGTCAGTAGAAAATAAGTTGTACTGTCCTGAAAATGGTTAAATAACCAAATTCAGGCGGTTTTATTAGCTGTGCAGCCGTTCAATTTTTCGATAGTGCTGGACTAATTGCCCATCACTAAAAAACGGCTTTGGAGAGATTTCTATCTCGAAGGCAAGATTAATTACCCAAGCTTCTTTGGGTAGATACCCCAAGAGATTTTTTAGCCTCTCGGTTAGTGATTTTATCTGGTAGTTTGAGATGTACATAAGCTCTGAATTAGACTACACTTTTAGCTTATTTCTAGCCCTTTTAATTGTCGAGGTGGTTTTTGTAGCATTTAGTAGTCAACTTGCCAAAGTATCATTAAGTAGCTAAAAGTAGCATTTTGTGAATTGTATTCTTAAAAGGAGAACCACAAGTACAAATGGGAGATAGAAAATCTAAGCCAGAAATTCCAAGTTCTTTAGGCAAAGAACTGTTTTTAAGCTGTGTGGAAAAAGTGATTCAATTGATAGAGCCTAATGGTATTACATCTATTCAAAAATGTTTAATCGAAGGGTTCGCACAGGGTTGGACTTATGAACACATAGAAAGAGAGTCTGGCTACGACGTGCAGTCGCTAAAAACGCACGCATATAAAATTTTTTTTCCATTACTTGCCCAGGCATTTAACAAGGGATTAGAAAGAGATATAGAAAAAGTTAACAAGGCCAATGTCATCTCATTGGTTGAAGAGTATAATAGAAAAATAAGTGATAATGGGACTTTTTTACAGGATAAACTTAAAGAAAATAAGACAAAAATTAATATATTTACAGAACTTAAAAATAAATTGTCTGGACAACAACAATCAGAACTGAATCGGATCATAAAGTCTTACTTGCCAGATAATGACAATGCTAATTTTGAAGAAATCATCGATAAAATCATAAATCTTCCAGATGATAAAGATTTATTAAGAATACTTTTTAGACTTACTCAAGATAGCAGAATTAATAGCTACAATCGCTCATACATTGAACAAACAATACAGGAGTTAAAGAAACCATTAAATATTACTGACACAGATTACAATGCTTGGATAGCAGAGATACCAGCAATTAATCCGGAACCTGACAATCGAGAAAATATTAACAACTATCTAATTATCAAAATAGAGGAGAGTAAAAGTCAAGCAAATACTTCCCATGAATATAAATTTGCTGCGTGTTTTCTACAGTTAAATACATCTCAAAGTCAAGGAAATAATTATATACCTCTTCCTGTAGATAGTAGCGTTAGCAAAGATGTTTATACTCAAAAAGATATAACGAACATTTTAACAAAAATTATTGAAGATTGTCATGAGCGAGGAGGTGCAAACTTAAATATTGAATTTTTCACCAATGGTAAGCTACTATATACTAACTTTGAATCTTGGGAATACAATTGCTTTGATAGCCTAACTCAACTTAAGAGAGTATATTTTGTTAATGTTCGCTCTCTTATGAGATTGGAGAATAGATATCGGAATCAACCAGTTTATAAAAATTGGAAAAGTAGATGGGAGAGATTAACAACAAATTCTATAGATACACAAACAGTTAATAACAGCGAGTCCTATTTGTGCCAAGAAACAACTCTATGGAGCAATCTTTGCGCTTCAACTCAAGAGGATTTAGAGCAATTCTTTAAAAGAAGCTTAAAATATGGCATACCTTTAGCCGTTGGGTCGCGCTGTCATGCTCAGGAAGCAATTCACAGAACAGAAATTAATACACTCTTACAGGGTATTCAAATCAATCAATTGTCCACAAAAGTTCAAGAGGTGAGGCGACAATCACCAGATAATTTAGAAGATAAACCCGAACATCTAGGACATCATCTATTATGCTTTTTAGAAGACCCTAATCGGATGCCCCCCTTCCACTACTTAACATCTCAGCACCTAGGTTAACTAACTATGAGTTCATGGAAAATCTTTCAAGGCAATCATCAAAAACGCTCAAGGGATGAGATTCCCTGGCCAGAAATCCCACCTTGGCGAAGCTTCGCCACCGACAAGTCCGAGGAGCGGGGAAAACAACTCATAGTTGACGATAAAACCAGGGAAACCGTAAACGCAGCCATTCACCTACGCCGGCCTATTTTAGTCACAGGGAAACCGGGTACAGGGAAAACCTCCCTAGCCTACGCAATCGCCTACGAATTAGACTTAGGAGAAGTATTAGTCTGGCCAATTAATACCCGCACCACCCTACAAGAGGGATTATACTACTACGATGCGATCGCACGTTTGCAAGATTACCAACTAGAAGAAAAAAAAGACATCGGGCAGTATATCCGCTTGGGTCCCTTGGGGACAGCCCTCTGTCCGAGAAATTATCCCCGGGTACTGCTTATCGATGAAATAGATAAAAGTGACATCGACCTACCCAACGACCTCTTAAACCTTTTTGAAGAGGGAAAATTTGAAATCACCGAACTTTCCCGACTCGCTAAAGATACCGAAAACCAACCAATACCAGTACAAACCCATGACGGTGAATGGGAACCCATCCCCCAAGGCAAGGTAAGCTGCCAACAGTTCCCCATAGTGATTATGACGAGCAACGGCGAGAGGGATTTTCCCCTACCCTTTAAACGTAGATGTCTGCTCTTAGAAATCCCCGAACCCACCCCAGAGGTACTAAAAGACATAGTAAAAAGCCATTTTAATTATAAAGAAGCCAGTAGCGAAAGTAAAAAAATAGAAGCAGCGATCGCAGAATATGTTAAAAAACGAGAAAAAGGGGAACTAGCAACAGACCAGCTTTTAAACGCCGTCTTTATGAGCATGGGCGAAAATAAACTCACAGATGCAGAATTAAAGTCCCTTACCAACCTACTATTTACCTACCTCACCGACACAGGCAATAAATGACCCAAACCCCTCCCACACCAGAACTGATTGATAAATTTATCACCTTTGTCAAGGGCAGGGGATGGGACCTAGACAGTTACCAGATAGCTGATAGTTTATGGTGGTATGTTCTCACCCAAGAAGAGGAAGGAAAACCCCAACCCCCTCCAGAGCCTAGGGAAGAAAAGAAAGAAACCCCGACCACTAACAACCCCCCCCAGGAGAGTAAAAACGAAACCCAAGAGCCAGCAGCCCCATCCGATGAAGTTCCCTTAATACGGGGGACAGAAGCACAAAAACAGCCTGAGAAGATAGGCGCAGACACCCTACCCATTAGCCTCCCCGGCGCCAAATTCTGGCGAGAAACCCTAAAATTAGGGCGGGCAGTGCGTCCCCTCATCCAAAAGATAGACTCAGCCACCCAAAGACAAATAAACCTAAACAGCACCGTACAGAAATCGGCCGAGTATAGCATCGGCAAGAGAGATGGCAGTTTAGCCCTAATACCCGTTTACCAAGCCAAAAAAGTCCGTTCCCTAGAGGTAGTTTTACTGATTGAAGAATGGGCCTCCATGGTCTTTTGGAAAGAAATGGCTGGGGAAATCCGCGATTGGCTAGAACAAATCGGCGCATTTCGGGATGTCAAACTCTACCGCATCGGATGGGACGAAGACAAGCAAAAATTAGCCATCCGTACCTACTCTAACGATACTTGCTCAATTCACCCAAAAGATCTCATCCATCCTCGCGGCGAAAGACTTATCCTCTTCTACAGTGATTGTACTTCCCCAGACTGGTATCAAGGACGCTATAACCAAGCTCTTCAGGACTGGGGAAAACACCAAATTGTCACCCTGCTTTCTCCCTTCCCGGAAGCAATGTGGGAAAGAACCGCCCTTAGTCGAGGTTGGTTCGTCTCCCTAGTCAACCAAACCCCCCGGAAACCTTCACAAAACTGGAGATTTACCTCTATCCCCCTGCTACTACAAATTGAGAAGGAAGAGGAAAATCAACATATTCTCAGAGAAACAATCCAAAAAACCTACTTTCCCCTACCCACCATCTCCCTAACCCCTTCATCTTTAAAAGCTTGGGCGCTCGTTCTCAGTGGTGACAGCAACGCCACCTGTGCGGGGGTACTACTAGAAAAATCTCCCCAAAACAGAGAAATACCCGCAACTATTTCTCCGGAGATGTCTGGGAAGCAAGCTCTAGAACTATTCGCTAGTACCGCCTCACCTCTAGCTTGGGAATTACTGAAAAAATTAGCCGCAGCCCCGGTAAATCTTCCCATCGTCCGTCTTATCCAAAGCAAACTTTTAAGCGCCTCTAACCCCCTAAACATAGCAGAAGTCATCCTCAGTGGTTTTCTCAAAGTCTATCTAGGAGGGGAACCGGTAAAGTGGGACAAAGGAGGTAAATTTAACTTTCATACTCCCCCCAACAGCCTAGATTTTGAATTTGATGATGAGGTGAGAGAGCTTCTGCTCACTGAACTAGGGAATAGCCGCGCCTTAGAGGTAATTTTTGTCCTCTCGGAATACATCGCCCAAAAACTCAACCTGAGTACCACCACCTTTTTTGGTCTTATTCTTACCAATCCCCAGGTTCTCCTCGGCAAAGAAGCTGCTAATCTAGTCCGCGCCTTTGCCAAGGTATCTGCTAAGGTTTTCCAAAAGCTAGGGGAAGCAAAGTACCAAGAAATTAGCCAAAAGCTGCAATCTATGGTTGACTCACCTTCACCCCCACCGGTTGAGGAAAAGTGGCTAAGGAAATATAAAACCGTAACCATAGCGAAGGTAAAAGAGCTTACGGGAGGAGAGGAAATATTGTTTCAACTGCTCAAGGATAGACTTAAGGATTTCAGCGTAGAAGATGGGGAACTGTATCAGCGCCTTCGTTTAACCCCTGAGCAGCTTAAAATTTTGGCAAGCGAAGAAATAACCGCCGAGACAATCCCAGTCAAGTTTAGGGAAGTCTTGGATAACACAGAAGAAGAAATCATCACCCAGAAATTTAACCTAACCCTGTTCAAATCTGAAACCGTTTTTGTGGATGAGAGGGGACAAATTACCGCCAAAGAACCCGTGAGAGCCTTCTACTTTGAAGAAAATCCCCCCAGCTTAAAAATGCTCTATATTCCTTCGGGGGAGTTTTGGATGGGAACCGAAGAGAGGGAAATAGCGCGGCTAGTGAAAAAATACGATAGGGATTGGTTCCAACGAGAATCCCCCAGACATTTAGTAAAAATCGCCCCGTTTTACCTAAGTCAAACTCCGATTACCCAAGCTCAATGGTTATATATTGCCCAAAGAAAAGATTTAAAAGTAGAGCGAGATTTAAAACCAGAGCCATCGCGGTTTAAAGGCAGCACAAACCCCGTTGAAAATGTATCTTGGTTAGATGCCGTAGAATTTTGCCAAAGGCTCTCTAAAATGACCAAGAAACAGTATCGGCTACCCAGTGAGGCGGAATGGGAGTATGCTTGTCGTGCTGGAACCACCACCCCCTTCCACTTCGGAGCAACCCTCACCTCAAATTTAGCTAACTACGATGCTACGAAACCCTTTGCTAAGGAACCAGCAGGAGAATATCGCAAGGAAACCACCCCCGTGGGGCAATTTCCCCCCAATGGTTTTGGTTTGTATGATATGCACGGAAATGTCTGGGAGTGGTGTCAGGATGACTTCCAAGAAAATTATCAAGGCGCATCTAGGGATGGTAGTCCTCGGCTAGAAAAGAGCAAAAAACAGCAAAATCAGGCAAATAAAGCTCTGCGGGGCGGTTCTTGGTGCTACTTTCCCTATTACTGCCGTTCCGCTTACCGCGGCAGCGACGACCGCCGCGACTACTTCCTCAACGGTTTTCGGGTGGTGTGCGGTGCCGGGAGGACTTTGTAACCCTTTTTCTCTTTTTTTCCTTTTTACCCTTTTTCGATTTTTTTGAACAAATGTACTATATATGAGTTGGCTGATAAGTAGCTGGTTATAATTAAATTGAAGACGGGTTTTGGGTTTCCCCCTTATCAAGGTAGGGTTGATTCATGAATCAACCCTACAATCAACCCTACAATCAACCCTACAATCAACCCTACAATCAATTAATACTAGGATTCATCATGTACCAAATCACTCTTTCCCTACCCGATGAAACCGCTCTCGCTTTACATCTCACCCCAGAACAACTAGCACAGGAAATCTCTCTTCTTGCTGCCATTAAACTTTATGAACTGGGAAAACTTTCCTCTGGCACTGCTGCCAACTTAGCAGGTATTCCGCGAGTTGTTTTTCTTTCTAAACTTGCAGACTATGGAGTTGATACCTTCCGACTCAAGGAAGCAGAATTAATCGAGAATCTGGCTAATGCCTAACGTCATTGCCGATACATCACCGATTCAATACCTCTATCAGACTAACTTACTTGACTGATTCCCTGTCACTGATTTAGGAAAAGGAGAAAAAGAAGTATTAGCTTTAGCAATAGAAATTCCCGATTTTCTCGCTTTACTTGATGATGGTTTGGCGAGACGATATGCAAATTTATTAGGAATAAAACTCACTAGAACAATGGGAATATTATTAAAGGCTAAACAAAATGGTTATCTACACCGTATTGAGCCAATTCTTAATCAACGTCTCGACTTCGCTCGATGTTGACCCTGAGCGAGGCCGAAGGGTCAACTAGAATTGCTGAAGTTTCGCTTAGATGCCACTACTCGTACTTCTGTGTTAAAATTAGCCGGTGAAGGATAGAGTATAAAATCAATTTTTAATTTAATCATAATCACTTACTTATGCCTACAATAATCATCCAAAAGACCCAAAAACGTCTTTTAATCTATAGAGAAAAACTCACCGATGACCTAGACATAGAATTAGTCAAAATACCATCGGGAACCTTTACAATGGGTTCTTCAGAACAAGAAAGTAGTAATAAAAGTGAAAAGCCTCAACACAACGTTACCCTGAAAAACTTCTTGATGGGTATTTATCCCATTACCCAAGCTCAATGGTTATATATTGCCCAAAGAGAAGATTTAAAAGTAGAGCAAGATTTAAAACCAGAGCCATCGGAGTTTAAAGGCAGCACAAACCCCGTTGAAATGGTAAGTTGGTTAGATGCTGTGGAATTTTGCCAAAGGCTCTCCAAATTAAGTAAAAGAAAATATAGGCTACCAACGGAAGCTGAGTGGGAGTACGCTTGTCGAGCGCAAACCAAACCCTTAAATCTCGACAAAGGAGAAACCTACCCCCCCTATCACTTTGGGGAAATTCTTACCCCAGATTTAGCCAACTATAATGGCAATCTCCAAAAAACCACCCCTCTTGGGCAATTCTACGCCAACGACTTTGGTTTATATGATATGCACGGAAATGTCTGGGAGTGGTGTCAAGATGATTGGTGCGAAAATTATGAGGAGATAAAAAAGAGCAAAAAACAGCAAAATCAGGCATATAAAGCTCTGCGGGGCGGTTCTTGGTACAGCAATCCGAATAACTGCCGTTCCGCTTACCGCTTCTACAACGTTAGGCGCGACTACTTCAGCTACTACTTCGGTTTTCGCGTGGTGTGCGGTGCTGGGAGGACTTTGTAACCCTTTTTCTCTTTTTTCTCTTTTTACCCTTTTTCGATTTTTTTGAGCAGATGTACTATATGCGTACTATAAAAGGATTGAGAGAATTATCATGAGTAGAAAACGGGTTACTCAACGGATTTAGGATAAATTGCTTGTTGAGACGAGACAAGAGGCAACATTAAAGGGATTGGGGGAAGTTCGGCTAATCTAAGAATAAGCGGTTTAAATGCGTCTTAGCTTACATCAACAGCTGCTCATGGCTCTCCTATTCTTTGTGTGATCAGCTTAACTTACATAGGACTGATCGATCTTTGTGTCCTCTGTGTCTCTGTGGTTCCTTCCACTCGCTCGCCAGCAGGACTGTATCAGCTAAAGTGGTAGAAATTGACCAACGATTCAATTCCCCAGTTGGGAAATTGCGATCGCATTGATGGTCTTAACTCGCTTGGGATTCGGTTCGCGCATGGTAGTAACCGGAGATGTCACCCAAACCGATTTACCGCAACCACAAGAATCGGGGTTAATTGCCGCTCAAAAAATCCTAAAATCAGTAGAAGGGATCGCTTTTTGTTACCTATCGCGGGCCGATGTGGTGCGTCATCCCTTAGTACAAAAAATCGTCTCAGCCTAGGAAAAGCACGAAAAATAACAGATTATGGATATTAAACATGGTTTCGTCGATGCGGTGGGTAATACTCCCCTAATTCGTCTCAATAGTTTTAGCGAGGAAACCGGCTGCGAGATTCTCGGTAAGGCCGAATTTCTTAACCCCGGTGGTTCGGTCAAGGATCGCGCCGCTTTATATATTATCCAAGAAGCGGAAAAAGCCGGTACTCTCCAACCGGGGGGAACCGTTGTCGAAGGAACTGCCGGCAATACTGGCATCGGTTTGGCCCATATCTGCAATGCTAAAGGTTATAAATGCCTGATTATCATTCCCGATACCCAATCCCAAGAGAAAATCGACCTCTTAAGAACCCTTGGCGCGGAAGTGCGTACTGTTCCCGCCGTTCCCTACCGAGATGCCAATAATTACGTTAAATTATCGGGGAGATTGGCCAGTGAGATGGAAAATGCTATCTGGGCCAATCAATTCGATAATCTGGCTAATCGTCGCGCTCACTACGAAACCACCGGCCGGGAAATCTGGGAACAAACCGACGGTAAAATTGATGCTTGGGTGGCTGCCACGGGAACTGGGGGAACCTACGCGGGGGTGGCGATGTTTTTAAAAGACCAAAATCCGCAGGTGCGTTGCCTGGTGGCGGATCCGATGGGTAGCGGTTTATATAGTTATGTGAAAACCGGGACAATTACCCTGGAAGGTAGTTCAATTACTGAAGGGATTGGTAATAGTCGTATTACGGCTAATATGGAAGGCGCACCTATAGATGATGCCATTCAAATTGATGATCCCACTGCCATCAAAGTTGTTTATCAACTATTACAAAAAGATGGTTTATTTATGGGGGGTTCTGTGGGTATTAATGTCGGTGCTGCCGTGGCTTTGGCTAAACAAATGGGGCCAGGCCACACCATCGTTACTGTTCTTTGTGATGGTGGGTCCCGTTATCAATCTCGTTTATATAATCCTCAATGGTTGGCTGAGAAAGGATTGGCTTAAATTCTTGTTAGGGTTAAGTCAGCTAGATTAAGGCGATGAAACCAGAATTTTACAGGAAAATCAGGAATTATCGGCTCGGAGATTAGTTGGGATAATGGTAGCGGTAGGGCAACAATTAGAGAAGGCAGCAGGGGAAAATGAGGCGCAATGTTTGGCAAACACTTGAGACAAGATAGACAATAATACTGATAACTATCATTATTAGGAGAATCATCAGATGTCAGTTACTATAGAACAGGACCTCAAAGAAATTTTAGGTTCAATTAATCAGAAGTTAGATAATCTGCAAAAAGATGTTATGGATATTAAAATAGTACAGGCGAGATTAGAGGAAAAAGTCGATAGTTTAGAAAAAGATATTGAAGGAGTAAAAGCAGATACAAAAGAATTAAAAGGCTCTCAGAAAGCCCAGATTTGGACGTTAATCGGCATCTTGGGAACAGCTTTACTAGGAACAGTCATTCGCTATATTATTCTCCCTTTTTCTCAATCATAATTAGGGTCTGCGGCAAAAAGTTTTTCGGTGGTGGCAGGGTGTGGGGTGTGAGGGGTGTGAGCTAAAATAGGTTAGTTGCGGTGCGTTACATTAACATTAACGCACCCTACGAGATCGGCAATCGCACTTGATTGGGTTTTAGTTGAATATTCATGATGACACTAAATTACATTTGTTCTTGAAAAAGATTTTGAAATGGCTCCGTATTTTTCCAACGATAGGTATTGAAATCTCGATAATCAACGGAAAGAATTTTACCTGAATCTAATTCTTCTGCCAAAATAACTAAGGATGCGTCGGCTAAATCCATTGGCAAATCTCTATATTTTTGCATCAGTTCTTCAAGGCGTTGGCAGTGTTTAGTTTTGAGGTTGAATACCTGTAGTTCTCCTGTGGATATTTTATGAATAAAGGTTTTTGGAACATTTATTCCTACTCGTTTTTGTAGTAAGTAGCAAGTTTCAGTGACAACGCACCAGGTTGTAATAAATTGTTGATTGATTAATTTTTGAAATTGTTTTTTTGCTAATGGG
The DNA here is from genome assembly GCF_020246945.1 of Microcystis sp. M113S1. Classification (NCBI taxonomy): domain Bacteria; kingdom Bacillati; phylum Cyanobacteriota; class Cyanophyceae; order Chroococcales; family Microcystaceae; genus Microcystis; species Microcystis sp. M113S1. Next base: position 19,078 of record NZ_JADBSA010000254.1, read on the forward strand.
TGAAGTGAGTCGTTTTTATTGGCAAGGGCCAGCCAGAAACCAGTATCAACAATGATCATATTTTTGATTAAGTTCACTTGTTAAATAGGTTTTATAGTTTTGCGAAAGGTCTGGTTCAGCTTCTATACAACCGATAAAGTCAGACCAATCTTGTGTTCCCTGCTCTTTAATTTCCTGTTGGTTGGGAGAATATCGTTTTTTTAGAATATCTACAAGTTCAATAATAGTCTGTTGTGCGTCGAGGGGAAGGGACGCAATATCTTTTTGAATTGTTTCTAGGTTTACCATTGTCATTATCTTTTTATAGTTTATTCTATCAATTTTAAAATAAAATACGGGAGATTCACTATTGGTTTGCTTGTTATCTCGTTATCCCGTTCCCAGGTTCTACCTGGGAATGCTCCCTTCAGGTTCTACCTGAATATCGCTTTAAGGCAGAGCCTTATATATTGTATTCCAAGTTGGCGCTAAAGCGCAACTACGAACCTTAACTCAAACTACAGATTACTACCCCAATTTTCTCAAAAAAAAATCGACCCGCCTAGCGGCGGGAAAGAAAAAAAAAAGAAAAAAGTAAAAAAGAGGAAAAAGGGGAAAAAGAGAATAAGGGTTACAGAGTCCTCCCAGCACCGCACACCACCCGAAAACCGAAGTTGAAGTTGCTGTCGCGGCGGAAGTTGCTGCCGCGGTAAGCGGAACGGCAGTAATAAGGATTGCCGTACCAAGAACCGCCCCGCACTATTGGATAATCATTATCATTATCAAGCCACGCCGAGCCATCATCCGGCGCTCCAATATAGTTCCCGTGCCAATTGTCTTCGCACCACTCCCAAACATTGCCACTCATGTCATACAGTCCCCAACCATTGGGCTTTTTCTGTCCTACGGGATGAGTTGTGTCATTAGAATTTTCGTCATACCAAGCGTAATCTCCTAACTGATTATCATTATCACCAAAATAATAGCGAGTGGTTGTCCCGGCACGACAAGCATATTCCCATTCCGCTTCTGTGGGTAGGCGATAGGTTTTCCCTGTTATTTGACTCAATTTCTGACAAAAAGCTTGAGCATCGTCCCAACTAACCTGTTCTACCGGATTTTGGGGATTATTTTTAAAGTGAGAGGGATTGGTTCCCATCACCGCTTCATATTGTGCTTGAGTAATGGGATATTTGCCAATGGCAAAACTGTTGACTTGAACTTGGTGTGGAGGCTTTTCATTATCTCTTTCAGAAGAACCCATGAGAAATTTACCTGCTGGTAAGCCTACCATCTCTAGTGTTATTCCCTTGGGTAGGTTTTCGGTAAATAGAGTTAGCTTTGCTGGGGGAGGTGATGGCGAAGAGGGCGGTGGTGGCGCTACTTTAGGTAGGGGTGTAGGTGTCACAGTAGCGATACTTTTACCCGGAAAAATATCAAGATTTAAATTACTAGCTCGCTCACACCAATAACACTTTCCGTAACTTTTGCTGTAGTAATGACCATCAATTTTACCACAGCGTATAACCTCATTTAATGCAGCTTCCAAAGTACCACGCCATTCCTCAGCCGTCGGTCGTTTTTGGGGGAATTTATGTCCCTCATTGAAACAGCGCAAAAATAGGGCGTGTAAGTCGCGATGTAGGATATTTAATGGTATGGTAGTATTACTAGGTACAACCAATTTATCCCCAGAAAAAGGCCAGAGTCCCCGTCGAATTAGTTCCGACTGTTCCAGGGAATCTCCTGCTCCTTGCCACAATCCCCGAAACGGCGGCCCGCTAAATAGTAGATAATAAATAACAACTCCTAATCGAAAGCGATCATGCACTTCTGTTTGATCTACATCTGCTATATTCACTCCAATTAATTCCGCCGGTGTAAATCCTTCTGAGCCAACTAAACACCGATATATTTTACCGCTATAGGGATCTGATACTTGAAATGAATCTGTGTCAATAATTGTAGGCAACCCCCGATTATTCACTAAGATATTTTCTAGCTTGATGTCTCCCAAAACATAACCTTTAAGGTGAATTGCTTGGATAATAGCGGCTATATTCCGCGCTACTACATGAAGAAAATACCAATTAGTTTCTAACTTGTATTTTCTTCTCATTATGGGCGTACAAATCTTTAATAATGTTTCTGAACCCACCACTTTTGGCATTAAAAACCCGACAACTTCTCCCTGGTTATCTTCTAAGATAGAATAGGGCCAAGCGAAGGAAATATGGTTAAGATGAGCATTGGGATCACTAGGCCGATTTTTCACCATTAACTGTAATTTATCAACCCTTTCATTATGGGTTTTTTTGTAGATTTTCGCTAAGTAGCTATTAAAGTTAGTGTGCCATACTTTCGCCTCGCCACTGTCGGCAAGTTCTCGCGTTAGGGTAATCAGGCGATTCTGTAGTTGACAGCGATAAGTTAAAGACATCAAAAAATCTCCGAGTATTTGTGCTGTTAAGTCCCATCGTAGGTTGGGTTTCACTATCGTTCAACCCAACTTTTTTTAATAATTAAGTTGGGTTTCGTCAAATCAATTTCTGTAAAATAGCTTCGATTTGTCCTTTTAGAGGGGGAATGTCATTTTCAACAATATCCCAAATAATCTCTAGATTGATACGAAAATATTCATGAATAGTTAAGTTTCTTAGATCGCTGGCATCTCGCCAAGGAACTTCGGGATATCTTGCTTTAAATTCTTGAGAAGTTGCTCTAGCTGCTTCACCAATAATTTGTAAATGATAGACAATCCAAGTTTGAATTAATTCTTGTTGTTCAAACAGGGTTTTTCCCTGTCGAGCATACTTTTCTAAACGCTCAATTGCTTCTAAAATATCCCGCAAGCGTTCGCTATCATCTCTCATAGTGGTATTGCTTCTTTAAGTACCCGCTCTCTGATTCTATCTTTAAGTCCCTGTTCGGTAACAATATCAACTTTGCAGCCTAACAAGGCTTCAAGTTCTCGAATTAACGGCAAGGGAAACCAGGGACTCCGACGTTCGCTACAATAATCAATTAATAAATCAATATCGCTTTTTTCGTCAGCTTCTCCCCGTGCAATAGAACCAAAAATTCGCACGTTATTTGCGCCGTGTTTAGCCGCAATAGCAATAATTTTTTCTCGTTTGTTTTTGAGTAATTCGTCAATTTTCATGATTTACCACAGTCTTATCATAGGTTGGGTTGAACCAGATCCAGAAACCGGGTTTGTTTGACAAACCCGGTTTCTTAAACCCCTCAGTTTCTTAAACAAAAAGCTAGGAGTAGCGTTTTATCATCGGTTGTTAACTTATTTAAATCCTCCCGCTCTAAAAATTCTTTGAGGTCTTCCTTCGACGGAGTTTCTGTCTGTTGCAAATAATCTTCTAATGGCTGAAAAAAAGGCGGAAAAGGCTGCCAATTTTTATAATCGATCGATACCTTTTCCACTCCATCCGTCGCCACACAAATAAACGCAACTGGCTCAGTTAAAACTCCTATTTGCATATCCTCCAAAGCATTGCTAGAAGTAACAAAAGTGGTTTCATTGATGTATTCTCCCTTGTCAGGCCGGAACAATAACTGATAATTTCCTCCCACAGGTTTGAACACAATAAAACCGTCTCCTATCTGCATCGCCGCTAATCGTTTTGAAGTAACCAAAACCACCAGTAAAGTTGTCGCTAGATCATTAATGTCTAACTGTTCTTTTTCGGCTTCTTCTTGGAGAATTTGCTGAATATGAGCCAACAGTCGCCGGAATATTTCCTTTAATTCGGCTTCAGTTCCAGTTGCCGCAAATGCTGTTTTTTTGAGATTTTCCTCTAAAAATTGCAGCGCTGCTTCAACTGTTTTTTTCGCACCCAAATCCGAATGTTTGGCACTACCGGCCCCATCGGCCACGGCTCCAATCAAAACATCCTGACCCAATAATTTATAAGCACCGTAATCTTGACAGGGTAATCCCGTTTGCACATGAAAACTACCGACCACCGACTGACATAATGTTCTCCACATAATTAACTGTCCTCTAGGTGGTAATTTGTCCCCAATTCACTGGTGGTAACTCGATCGCCGCTCCAATTTTACCACTAGAAACTCGTTTCATTGAGTTACTTAACCACTGAAATAAGTCCCGAAAATCTAAACCATTGAGTAACACGGGGGGTTTATTAGAAATCTGTTTGAGCTTCTCCATATCAGCACCCTGAACACCTACAGAAATAAATAAAACCCGATTTTCTGCTTCGGCTTGTTTTACCCGTTGCGCCGCCAGATTCCATTGATCCGTAGGCGCACCATCAGTAATTAAAAATACCCAGGGGCGATAATATTGGATACCATGAGTTTTATAAATCGCTTTACGATCTTCGATTAAATCTAAGGCCAATTCAATCGCTTTTCCCATGGGGGTTAAGTCTCCTGCGGTTAAAGTAGGTGGCGTAAATTGATCAATTCCGACAAAATCTTGCACGGTTTTAACCCCTCCATTGCCAAAGGTGACAATGGCGGTTTGTACGCTCAACGTCGCTTGGATATCTCGCATCACATCCTGTTGAAAGGTTTTGATCCCATCATTGAGAGCCTTAATCGGTTCCCCTTGCATTGAACCAGAGGTATCTAGTAGTAGCACCACAGGACAGCGAGTTTCCTGGTTTTCGACAAATTCAGCCACACCAATCGGCATTTTTTTCAAGCCTCCTAAATTTTTGAACTGGGGGAACTATGGTAGTTTTAGGAATTGGGATTATCTACTTTTTGCCCTATTATATTATCTCTGCCAGTCCCATCAGAAAAGGTATGTTTCCCTTAAGCTGAACGCAGGATTTGATTTTTGGCCATTAGTCGCAGGGTTTGATGCAATTCCTCGCGACTGTGAATTTCCTCCAGACGATGAACGGGAACACCTTGATCGAAGAGAATTAACGTAGGTAAACTACGCAGACGAAAACTATTAGCTAATTGAAAATTCTCATCGGCATTGACACTGACTAATTGAATTGCGCCTTGACACTCATTTTGCCAAGAACAGAGGGTGGGTTGGATTAAACGACATAAACCACACCAAGGAGCCCAAAAATGCACGATAACCGGACGGGAAGACTCTAAAACTAGCTTATGGAAGCTCTTTTCGTTTACAGATAGTATCATGTCTAAACAGATTTTATGAAAACTTGATTTTGATATGGCAACCATTCTACACCAATCGGGATCAATAAGAAAGGGGTTGGGAGCAAAATCACCAATAAATTTTACTTGTTGCCTGCATTAGCCAAGGATGCGCCCACCAGAGGAGTAAAATAAACCCTGTTACTCCTAGATAGGCAGGACGAAGGAATTCTTGCCATTTTAGGCTTTGCCGACCATCGATAATCGCTAAAAAGGGAATCACCGAGGTGCGTTCTTTGACCTTTAAAAATGCCTCTCCGTAACGGTTCTCTAACCGGCGATCGCCATGCCAGACAGCAAAAAGATGATGGGCAATTAAACCTAGGGAAGTCAATAGGGTAAAGCTTGTCCCTAACCAGAGGGTGTGAGCAATACACCAGATCACCTGTCCTACCATCTGGGGGTGACGGGTAACGCGCAGGATGCCGGTTTCGTAGAGATGAACCTGCGGTTTTTGGATAGCGGCGATCTCCAGCAGGTTAAAGGTGGCAGGATAGAGAAAGAAAAAAGAAATGGCCGAAAGTATCCAAACTAGGGTTTTTACTCCGGTTACTCCCTGTACTTGCCAGAGAAGCAAACCATCATAACGATGATTGAAGAAATAAACTACTAAAATTACCGCTAGAGGGATACTAACAAGGGCAAATAATACCCGATACAGTCGCGCACCGATGATAGCTTCTCCCCCCATTCGTAAACTGGCTAATCCGCTATGCGCGACGGCAAAACCCAGTAATAAACCTAACATAATCCAATGACTAGCGAATGCCACTTTTGCCCTCTTGATTGACTAAATTTTTCTCCGAATTCTATTTTAAAGATTGATGGTTAATTTTTCGCCCCCTTTTTTTGTATTGCCAGTATCGGGGATTCGGGGCAAAATAAAACTATGCTTCCTCAAAGCCATTCCCAAGAATATACCCGGGGAACTATCTAATTTTGCAACTTTTTAGGTAGTATGCTAAGACGCATTTAAACCGCCTATACTTAGATTAGCCCCCCTTGCCCCTTGCAAGAGTGCCTCAACCCTCATCTCAACAAGAAATTTAAATACGCGAGCAGCTTATGTCTTATCCGCAAAAGCGATTTGTGATGGTCTGTCAGCATTCTTCCTGTTTGGTGCAGGGTGCGTCCGAGCTTCTTTTAGCATGGCAAACGGCAGCTCTCCCAGAAGATGTCATCGTTATGACCAGTGGTTGTCAAGGACAGTGTAGCACTAGCCCCACGGTGAGAATTATTCCCGAGGAAACTTGGTACTGTCGTGTTAAACCAGAGGATGTCAATCAGATTGTCGAAGAACATTTAAAAAACGGTCAACCGGTTGAGCGTTTACTCCATCCACGCATTCACGCTCAATGGCAGTAAACTTGATCATCAATTTTTAAGTGATGCTTCACAAGAGTCTTTTGCTCCTAGATTAAACCCTTTGAGTGCCTGTGATTTCAGCTTAGTCTATTGTCTATGAGCGACTTAAAAATTCCCACATCCAAGAGAGAAATAATTGCAGCGAGAATTGTCCCCAAAAGTAGCTGTTATGTCATTGAAATCGTCTATGAAAGACGGTCGGAAACCACAGATAAACAACAGATAGCTGTGGTAGATTTAGGAGTTAATAACTTAATGGCTGTAACTACGAATCAAACAGGTGTAGCACCTCTTTTGGTAAATGGCAGATACTTAAAAGCAATTAACACCTTCTACAATAAACAACGTTCCCGCTTACAATCTCAACTGAAAACCCAAAATAATCAACCCTCATCTAAGAGATTGATATTCCTAACCCATAAACGAAACTGTCGAGGAGAAAATTATCTCCACACAGCCAGCAAAAAAGTAATAGATTGGTGTATTCGACCTCAAATAGGGACATTAATAATTGGGCATAATGAGTGGATGAAACAATCTCTTAATCTAGGAAAAAGGAATCATCAACAATTGGTCAATATTCCTCATCATAGATTAATAGAAATGTTAACCTATAAAGCTCAATTAAAAGGAATAAAAGTCATAATAACTGAAGAATCCTATACGTCACAATCCAGTGCCTTACATAGGGATGAGTTACCTAAATATGGTGAAGAAAAACCATTATTTAAGGGAAAAAGATTAACTAGGGGGCTTTATAGAATGGGAACAAATCATTTGTTAAATGCCGATGTCAATGGGGCATTTAACATCATTAGAAAAGTAATTACTGATGTCATTGACCAGGGAATAAAGGGTTTGCCGTTTAATCCGCTCCGTGCTTGACCCACTACGAATGACTAAGCTTTCAGACTTTTAAGTAAGTTTGAGTAGGTTTAGTTGAGCGGTGAATCAAGTCCTTGTTTAGAGGGAAACCCCTGATAAATTTCAGATTGCGTTGGAGGCAAAAATGAGAGAAATTTCGGAGCATCCGGTCAACGGGGACTATTATCGGGCATCTTTTGCCATTGTTGTTCTTGGCAGCCTAGCTAGGTAGGGAGTTATGAGCGAAATATTGCTGGTAGAAGACAGCCAAGCGCAACGGGAACTGATCTGTGATTTACTCCGCAATAGCGGCATTAAGGTCACGATCGCCACGGATGGGGTGGAAGCCCTCGAACATATTCAGAGAGCCAATCCGGATCTCGTCGTCCTCGATATCGTCATGCCCCGCATGAATGGTTATGAGGTGTGTCGTCGTCTCAAGTCGGATCCAAAAACCAAAAATGTCCCGGTGGTCATTTGTTCCTTGAAAGGGGAAGTCTTTGATCGCTATTGGGGCATGAAAATCGGAGCCGATGCCTACATTGTCAAGCCCTTTGAACCGATTGAGTTCATTTATACCATTAAACAACTGTTGCGCCGATAAAATCGCCCTCACTGGGGACAGTCTAGCTATGGCATAGGTCAAGACAGCTAAAAACGCCGCCCGAATTATTAGTTGCAAGAGAACTAAACTCATGCTTAACAACGCCGATTTTTTTACTGGTAACGCTCAAAATATCGCCCCCGATAATCAGGAATTAAAAACTCCCGTTGGTGAACTGTACTTGCGATTTTATCTACCCTCTCAGGACGAGTTTGCCCTTAGTGCCGTGGGAATTTGCGAGGTAATACAGCAACCACTCGATCGCATTACCCCCATTCCCAATGCTTCACCCTTGCTCCTCGGCACGATCAATCTCCGGGGTCAAGTGATCTGGGTGGCGGATCTCGGGCAATTTTTGGGGGATAGCAGCCGCTTAAACACCGATCGAGCCGAAATTCCGATAATTGCGCTTGAAGAAGAGGAAACGATCCTCGGTTTAGCGGTGGAACGTTTGGGAGATATGGAATGGCTCGACCCAGACCAACTAGGTAGTGCCGCCAGTATTCCCGATCAGATCGCCCCCTATGTGCAGGGAGAGTGGATTCTGGGCCAAGAATCAAAAAAAACCTTAAGACTACTCGATCATCTGGCCATACTCCGTTCTGCCCGTTGGGCGGCTTAAAACCTCAAAAAAATAGCAGAATAGGATTTATAGCAATTCTTTCTTAAAACTACTAACTACTTGATTTAACTTTACTAGGGGAGGGGCAAATGCCGTCAGGGACAGAATACGCAAAACTCTATAGAAAGGCTAACACCGCCTATTGCCAGGGCAACCTTGAGGATGCCGCCGTCATTGTCGAAGAGATGACCAGCAAGTATCCCGAGGATGTCAATGTCATACTTTTACAGGGTCACATTTATCTAGGACTACAACAATACAGATTGGCTGAGGAACGTTACGAAACAGTGCTGCAATTGGCTAAAACTTCTCCCAATGGCTCCGATCTAGTCGATTATGCCCAGCGTGGTCTCGATCAGATTCGGCAATTGGGTTTTGAAACCGAGGAGGGAGATTTTACGATCGCTGCTACGGAAAGCATTGTCTACAGCGAGGCAGCTTTCGATCTAGGTCAAGGTTTTAACCATTCTCGCTCCAGGAAGTCGCAAGGGGCTGACCCCGATGGACAAAATAAAGAGCTGGATTGGAATAGCAGTCTTTTCAATGAGGAGGATCCCGGCGAGCCTACGGTAAGTAAAGTCCATTCCTATGACGATGATTTTGAGGAATCGGAGGAAACCGCCTTTAGTTCCCCTAACCTGGCGGGCACTGGCTCTCACGGTTCCCAGTGGTCTAGCGATTCGGCGGAGGGGGAAGCCCCTTTCCCCTTTTTAGAAGCAGCGGAGATTGACTCGCTGGAGGAAGGGTGGGACGGTGAGCTAGGGTCAACGGGAGAAGCCACTTTTATGGTTTCCTCTGATCTGGGAGGAAATCCCCTCACCGGCAGAGATCAGGAGTTATCCTATAGGGATACCCTAGAAGAAAGCGCTTTTGCCATTGACCCGGAATCGACCCGCCCACAAGGGGCAAAAACTGGCCGAGTCACTCAAAAAAGATACGAGGAGGAAGACACCGGAGATTTTGGGGAATCAGAACTCAATGATGAGGATTTAGACGGTTTTTCCCCACTGGCTCTGACGGATACGGTTGAAGGACTGGGGGACTGGGAGCTATTTACCCTTTCGGGGGGGGAAGCTTTAAGTGGTGGTTTTCTCCCCGAACCCAGTGCGGGCCTTAATGCCAGTTCTGGTGTGGGAGAGCCTAGTTTTAATCCTTCTCGTCTAAAAACCCCCAATGACAAAAGAGATAGTCATCTTACCCATGCTTCCGATCTCTTGCTCAAGCCAGTGGTGGAAGTCGCTCCGGACAAATTAGGCTTTTTTGTCAACGCTTCTTTAGGCAAAAAACAACTAATCCTAGCGGCTTTAGCGGGTATTACCCCTGTGATCATAATTTTTGCCGTTAGTACCACCTCTTGGCTTTCTACGCTCTTGGCTGCCAAACCAGCCCCGAATAGCCGGGCAAAAACCGAAAAGGTTGCCCCCAAACCGGCCCCAAAACCGCCAGCACCAGCCAGCCTTTCTCCTTGGAGTCAACCGAAACCAGCAATGATGTTATTAACTGGATTGGGAACCTTTGCCCTGACTTGGCTAGGCCTACAGTTGCTAATTAGTCAGATTAAGCGCAGTCTCAACGATCTGCAAAGCCAATTCGATCATCTCTCAGAAGGTAATTTTAACGCTAAAGCGACGATCTACTCGGAAGATGAATTCGGTCAACTGGCCAATCGTTTCAATCAGATGGCTCGGGTGGTGGTAGTTACCACCACGGAAGCCCAAAGCCGCGCCGCCGAAACGGAACGGGAACGGGAAGACTTACAACGGCAAGTAATTCGACTTCTCGATGATGTGGAAGGAGCAGCTCGGGGAGATCTGACCGTGGAAGCGGAGGTAAGCGCCGATGTTTTAGGGGCGGTGGCCGATGCTTTTAATTTGACTATCCAAAACCTGCGCGAAATTGTCCGACAGGTGAAAAAAGCGGCAAAACAGGTGAATCAAGGCAGTACCAATAGTGAATCTTTCGCCCGCAATCAGTCTAGCGATGCCCTGCGGATGGCGGAGGAATTGGCCGTCACCCTTAATTCGGTACAGATGATGACCGACTCAATTCAACGGGTGGCAGAAAACGCCAGAGAAGCCGAAGAAGTCGCCCGCACTTCCTCGATTACCGCCCTGAAGGGGGGCGATTCCGTGGAAAGAACCGTGGCGGGAATTCTGCAAATCCGCGAGACCGTATCAGAAACGGCGCGAAAAGTCAAGCGTTTGGCGGAAGCTTCCCAGGAAATCTCGAAAATTGTCGCGGTAGTCTCTCAGATTGCCTCGCGGACCAATTTATTGGCTCTTAATGCCTCGATTCAAGCGGCGCGAGCAGGAGAGGCGGGCCGCGGTTTTGCGGTTGTGGCCGATGAGGTGCGTCAGTTGGCCGATAGAGCCGCTAAATCTCTTAAGGAAATTGAACAGATCGTTTTACAGATTCAATCGGAAACGGGTTCGGTAATGACGGCGATGGAGGAAGGGATTCAACAGGTGATCGATGTCACCGAGCGCTCGGAACAGGCGAAGAAGTCCCTAGAAGATATTATCCAAGTTTCTAACCGCATCGATACGCTGGTGCGATCGATTACCGCCGATACGGTTAAACAACGGGAAAATTCCCTCAATGTCGCCCAAGTTATGCAGTCGGTGGAGTTAACCGCTCAGGAAACTTCCCAAGAATCCCAACGGGTGGCCGGTTCTCTGCAAAAACTGGTGAGTATCTCCCGGGAGCTGCTGTCTTCGGTAGAACGGTTTAAGGTAGACTCAGAGGATGATCGATAATCGGTGAGCGGTAATCGGTGGGTTATTGATTAGCCGCTATCGCTCAAGATTGACCGCTAGAGTGAGTAAAGTTATGCCTAAACTTAGTCTCTGCATGATTGTCAAAAATGAAGCCGAAAATCTCCGGCGCTGTTTGGATAGCGTTAAAGGGGTGGTGGATGAGATGATCGTTATGGATACGGGTTCGACCGATGATACGATTGCTATTGCTCAAAGTTACGGTGCCATAGTTCCTAGCTACGATTGGCGGGGTAATTTTTCCGATGCCAGAAATGAGGCTTTAAAATATGTTACTGGCGATTGGATTTTAGTCCTTGATGCTGATGAGGAATTAAATCCCGCTATCGTAGCGAAAATGCGTCGGGCAATGGAAAAAGAGGAAAATTTAGTGATTAATTTAATCCGCCATGAAATCGGAGCCGTACAATCACCTTATTCTCTAATTTCGCGGCTATTTCGCCGACATCCTCAGGTCACTTTTACCCGTCCCTATCACTCAATTATTGATGATAATGTGGCTATTTTATTAAAAAAAGAACCTGGTTGGAAAATAGTTGAACTGCCAGAAATTGCTATCTTTCACTACGGTTACACCGTCGATAAAATAGCCAGCTTAGATAAGTTTGAACGGGCAAGAAAAGCGATGGAGGGTTTTTATCAGCAACATCCCCACGATCCCTATGTGTGTAGTAAATTGGGAGGGTTATATCTGAAGATTGGCAGGGATAAAGAGGGTTTTAAGCTGCTCAAACATGGTTTAAAATGCCATGGCTCTAATCCTCATATTTTATACGAGTTATATTATCATCTCGCTAATTATTATTATTCAGTGGAGGAATTTAAGCAATCAGGCGATCATTTTGTTAAAGCGATTAAGCAGCCAATTTTAGATAAGTTAAAACTGGGTGCCTATAATAATTTTGGTGGGTTATTATACGAAGCAGAAAAATACGAAGCGGCCTTATCTATCTTTGAGAAAACCGTAGAAATTGATCCTAGCTATGCCGATGGTTACTATAATTTAGGACTGGTTCTCAAACAACTGCACCGGCTACCAGAATCGATTAAAGCTTATAAAAAAGCTCTCAAGTTAAACCCCGATAATCCCACTATTTACCAAAATCTAGGGGTTGCTTATATAGTTTTCGGTAGTTATAATGAGGCGATCGAGATTTGGCAAAAAGGCCTACAATTATTGAAAGATCAGGGTAATTTCTCTCGCGCTGAAATGCTGCAAGAAACCCTAGAAGCTCTGGGAGCAAGTGTATTGAATGATGAACAGTAACTGTTCACTGTTGTTGCGAAGATTGGGAGCAGCCACTGTACTAAAATTCTCAATAGGCAGTTTAAATGCAGTACATCTGATTGCTAAAACCCTGTCTAGTCAACTCCTGTGAGGATTTTTCCGAATTAATTCTTAATAGGATTATCGAGGAGTTAGACGCTGAAGACTTAGGGGTTTTGATAGAAATTATCAAGAGATAATTGCTGCCGTGTAATTGACCTTGACAAGAAATGCTATAATTTCCTAGCAAGAGGGGAATTTAATCCCTCTCAGGGTTGCCATCGCACAATTTTGTCGGTTGCTGGTTCTCGTCAGCTTGTTTGTCAAATATACCAATTCTAGTTTGAATCGGTGCTGTTATGTCAAGATTCAATATTTCTGGCTGCAACGGAACTGGAAAATCAAATAATCTATTCCCTAAAATCTTCTTACCTTAGACAAAAATAATGAAATTCGAGGAAATCCAAGAGATTCTTAATCGGCAACTGCTCAAGCTTGAGAATCGCTGTCTCAATGACACAGAACAATTATTATTGCGAGGACTTTTGCAGAAAAAGAACTATCAAGAAATTGCCCAAGAAAACGGTTATAGTAGCAGCTATCTTGCCAATGTAGTTGCCCCAGAACTCTATCATAGAGTCTCGCAACTGATCGGTTCTCCGATCAATAAGAAAAATTTTTTATCCAGACTACAATCTCATTGTACCAACTCCACATCGCTTCAGTATTGCGGTAATGAATATCCCCAGAATGAGCGTCCAGAATACCCCGATGCTCCTGTTCCCTATAATTCTTATTATTATCTAAAACGAACAAAACTTGAAGCAAAAATTATCCAGGAAATCGGTCAATCTGGGTCGTTAGTACGCATTAAAGCGCCCAAAAAATGGGGAAAAACGTCTTTATTATTAACAATTTTAGAGGCTTGTCAACAACAATTCGGTTATCAAATTGTTAGTTTAGATTTACAAAAAGCAGACCAAGACATCATCGCAGATTTTAACAAGTTCTTACGCTGGATCTGCCGTAATTGCGCTCGGCAGTTGAATTTAGAAGCCAAATTAGATGATTATTGGGATGAAGATATAGGAATTAAAATGAGTTGGACAATTTATTTTGAAGAGTATATTTTACAAGAGATAAAACAGCCACTGGTATTGGCTTTAGACGAAGTGCATCGAGTCTTTGAACATCCGAAAGTAGCGGAAGATTTTTTACCTTTAATCAGAGCTTGTTATGAAGAATCTAAGCGATCTCCCCTGTGGCAGAAATTACGTTTAATTATTGTTCAATCCACAGAATCTTATGTTTCTCTGCGATTAGAACAGTCTCCTTTCAATGTGGGATTACCCATAGAGTTACAGGGTTTTGGTCAAGAACAAGTGGCAGAATTGGCAAAAAAATATCAATTAAATGAATTAGCAACCAACGAAATTCAACAATTGATCGACTTAGTAGGAGGACATCCTGCCTTGATTCATTTAGCGATTTATCATCTTAGCCAAGAGCAAATCACGATTGAAGATTTAATCAAATCAGCAACTACATCAACGGGGATTTATTCCTCTCATTTACAGCTGCACTGGGTCACTTTACAAAAACAACCCGAACTTGCCGATGTTTTTCAACAGATTTGTCAAGGGAATCAACCAATTATACTCGATCCAATTATTGCTTATAAACTTAATAGTATGGGTTTAATTAAACTCAGGGAAAATCAAGCAATTGTCAGTTGTCAGTTGTATCAAAAGTACTTTATAAGTCAATATACTGGTTCAGTTTAAGACAGCGATCGCTCAAGCCAATCAGTATTAAATATCGTCTGATAAATGCGATTATGAACGTCCATTTTACCATGGCGTTTTACCACTAATCCAGATAAAAATAACTCAGGTAAATAGGGATTGTTATCAATATGTATTGCTTCTTGATGCAGGATTTGTCCATACAAGGTTAATAATTGGGGTCGGTTTGGACTTTGAAGAAGGCGATCTTGAATGGTTTTTAAATGTTCAGGTTGATCCTGCATCTCCCAATCTTGAATAATTTTTTCTGCTACTAACTGAGCTAACCATTGTTCTTCTTGATTAGAGGGGATTGGCTGCTCACTATCCCGCATCAGTTGACAGAGTTTTTGAGTTAAGAAAGGTTGCCCTCCCGTCCAGCTTAAGACTTGTTTGAGCATTGTCTGAAGATTACTAACTTTTTCTGTTAACCCATATAATAAAGGTTGGGCTTCGTGTTCTTTAAAACTTGCTAATTCAATAGCGTTACCAATATTAAAAGGTGTTTTCTGGGGGTCAGTAATTAAAGCTGAAGGTGTGGTAGCACCAAAAAAGGCAAAAGTTAGCTCTTGAAATTGAGGTCGAATCGCTCTCTGGTTATAAAAAGAACGAATTAAAGCAAAAAAGTCAGAGACATCAAATTTTAACCCTAAAATGCTATCAATTTCATCAATAAATATAACAGTCGATTGTCTAGATTGCCGCTGATTAAAATCGTCATTAATTAGAAGAAAATTTTCTATAAATTGTCCTAATCGTTGTACAGGAGGCAGGTCTAATTGTTCACTCCACCAAGCTTTAAAAGTTTTCAATTGTTTGATTAATCCAAAACTGCGGAGCAGATCAACGGCTAATCCTTTATACCATTGTTCGGGGGTAATATTGTCTGTTCCTAGGCGAGTTAAGTCAATGACTGCACATTTAATTCCCTCCTTTTGTAATTGGCTCATCATCCGTACCATTAAGCTAGATTTTCCCATTTGACGTGCATTTAAAACATAGCAAAATAGACCTTGTTTGAGAGCTTTATAAAGATTGCGATCGGCTTGTCGAACCACATAATTCGGTGCATCCATCGGTAAACTTCCCCCCACTTGATAGACAAATTTGGGGGGTTGTTCAGCACTTTTAAGCAGGTCATTTTCAAAGATAAGTTCTGCTTGAGTTGCTTTCAGTACCTCTAAAGTATTTGTGAGTTCTTTAGTGCGTTCTTGCACTCTTTGTTCTAAGGTTTGATAGAGTCTTGAGTTATCAATAGAGATAGCAGCTTGAGCCGCTAAAATATTTAATAGTTCTACTCTTTCATCAGTAAATGCACCTGTGGTTAGATTATTTTCTAAATAAACAATTCCTTTTATTTGACCTTGATTGAGTAAAGGGGTACAAAGAATGGATTTAGTTTGTTTTGCAACAATGTAAGGATCAGTTGTAAATTGACCTGATGAAGTGGCATCGTTTACAACGATAGTTTCTTTTGTGCGAGCCACATAATAAATAATTTTAGTGGGTAAAAGAGGAATTGAGTTATCATGGTCGATAGATTCTATGGGAATTGACTGTAAGATATTAATAGTTTCTTGATCAATTGTGCCTTGAGCTTCAATAACCCAATTTTCTTCCTTTTCTAAAATAAGATAACCTTTTTGCGCTCCTGCATTTTCAATGACAATTTTCATTAAATTTTGCAGAAGATTTTCTAGCTTAATTTCTCCAGAAATCGCTTGAGATGCTTTAAGAATAGTGTTTAAATCAAGAACTGCTCCATCATTTCCAGTAGCTGAAATAGTGGTACTCATTCCTTTAGATTTGTTTTGATTACTTATACCTAATAAATATTGAGGGTATTCTTCTTCTAATTGTTTAACTTTGGCCTTTGCACCCCAACGAATATAACAATGATAGGCATTTCTGAGGTATAATTTCCCGATTTCTTCTCTACCTAAAGTAAAATAAAATTCAGAGGCACGTTCGTAAGCTAAAGCCTCTTCATGGATAAATTCATATTTTTTTGCTCCTTGAATTGCTTTTTCATAAAATTCTTGAGCTTTCCAGTTTTGACCCAAGACTCTGGCCTTTTCTGCCTCGACTAGATCATATTTGTGTTGGAAGTTTTCAGGACAGTGACTAGCATAATTCTTCAGGTGGTTTAAATTTCTATTAATTTGTTTAAATAATTCTTTTTGTTGCTCTCTATTACAACTAGGATAATAGGCAAGATGAGAAAGGGAGAAGAAAAAAATATGGTGTGGTTTGCCGATAAAGCCGACAATCGCTATCAGATATTTATCGGCATACTGACTATTATTAAAAGCCTCGACATAATCTTTTAAAAAATAATTAATAAACATTTTGCCAAAATAGTAAATAAACAACAACCATTGATGATTATTTTTGGTAAAATCTTCTATATACTGTGCTTCTTGATCTTGGGATTGACCAATTAAAATAAAATATTTAGGTCGATCAATACCGATCAAATTAACAACCATATTGCTGCATATTTCTGTATAGTTACGAGAATAATCAAGGTTGAGAGATTGAATTAATTGGCTACATTTGTAATAATCTTGCTCTAATTCTTCTAAATTACATCCTCCGAAAAATTTGATTAAGCAATAATCTAAAGCCAGATAAGAAACATATTCATTATTACCCACATTGACAAGTTTTTGTAAACTATTCAGTAAGTCTTCTAAGATTATTTTTTGATTAATATGCTCTTTCCAATACATAATAAAACCATAATACTCATGAATAATAAAAGCCTCTATTTGCGTTATATTATCCTTTTCTAAGAAGGCCATAGATAGTTTTCCAAACTGATAACCAAAATCAAAGTCTTCTATAATTCCACATAAAAGCACTCCATAGAGACTATAAGTAGCGGCGGCCTGAGAAGGATTGTTATAATTAAGGCAAAAATTAAGCTGAATTAATACAACTTCAACAAATAATGCAAAATTTGTTGTCGCTAAAGCAGTTGTAACCTTTTGCATTACTGAAATAGCGGCAAGTTTATAAGGATCGGTCATTTTCGGTAAGTCAACTAAGTCTTCAACTTTTTTATCTTGTAATAGTAATTTCAAGGATTTGGTTTGTTGCTTAATTTTATTTTTGATTTTTCTCTCAGTGACACCTTTTTGATTTTGGTCAAGCTTGATTCCCAATTGTTCTAAAGCAATAAGTGCGACATTAATAGCTATATCTGGCCGAAATTGAGCGTAATAGGACAAGATTTCTAGTTCATAAATTTTGACTCTATCAAAAATGTTAGTCACTTTTTCTAAAACATCTGTAGATAGCTCTTTCATTCGCTCCCACTGTGTATTCTGGTAGAGAGTTTCTAACAATTCTATCTGAATTTCTAACGTTAACTGATAGTGATTTTTCCAGCTATTATTCCCTAACAACGCTAAACTTTCTTCTAAAAAACTTAAGGCAGCTCCATAAGCGGTTGAAGCTTTTGCTTTTTTCGCTGCTTGAAGATTTAATTTAGCTAACTCATTTTTTTCTGATTGTTTAGTGATTAAAGTAGCTCCCTTATTAAAGTGATTAACAATATCAAAAAGGTGATTGTGTAAATCATCTTCTTGAATATTTTTGAGGAGGAGACGGCCAATCTCTAGATGAACTTCTCTTTTTTCTTCCTCTGATATAAGAGAATAAGAAGCTTGTTGTACTCGATCATGTAAAAATTTATAACAGACAGATAAAGAATTTTCAGCCCGGTTGTTTGATAATTCTTCTAAATCTAACAGCAAAGGAACTTTATAGTTATTGTCTAGGGGAATAATCAAGCCCATATCAAGGGCAGACTGTAATTCTCTAGCCGTGAGAATTTGAGATTTCTGGTTGAGCAGAGCCAGAATTTTTAAGTTAAATTCATAGCCAATACAAGCAGCTAATTTGAGAACCTGTTGAGTTTGATAATCTATTTCTTTGATTTTATTGACCATCAATTCAATGACATTATCGGTGAGGGATACCTTTTCAATTTGTTTTATATCCCATTGCCAATAACCTTGGGGATTATCTTCTGAGTTTAAAAAAGATTGACCGATGTTAAGTCTTAATAACTTTTCTTGGTATAAGGAATAGAGAAGTTGACTGAGGAAAAAAGGATTTCCATTTGTTTTTTTGAAAATTAATTTAGCTAAAGGTTTTGTCAATTCTGTTGAACAAATCAGGGTATCAGCAATTAATTGATTAACATGATTTATTTTGAGGGGTTTAAGGATAATTTGGTTAATTGTGACTTTTGCTTGCTGAATTTTTTCTAAAGTCCGTCTTAATGGATGAGTTGAACTGACTTCATTATCTCGATAAGCCCCTATCAAGAGACAATATTGAATATCTGAATCTGAAATTAATTGTTCAATTAAATTCAATGAAGGTAAATCTGCCCATTGTAAATCATCAATAAAAATAACTAATGGATGCTCTTTTGTTAAAAAGACATTTATAAATCTTTTAAATACTCTATGAAATCGATTTTGATTTTCAGTTTTACTAAGTGTTTCAACGGGATGCTGTTGTCCAATGATTTTGGCAACTTCGGGGATTATCTCAATAATAATTTGTCCATTACCATCTAAAGCTTCTAACAATTTTGTTTTCCAGTTTTGTAGAATAACTTCCGGTTCACTCAAAACTGTATATATTAAGTCTTGAAAAGCTTTAGCAATCGCTGAATAAGGTATGTCTCCCTGTAATTGCTCAAATTTACCCCGAATAAACTGGCCTTTTTGTTCTGTAATCGGTTTGTGAATTTCATTGACTAAAGCAGTCTTGCCAATACCTGAATAACCAGAAATGAGAATTATTTCTTTTGTTCCCTGAATAACTCGCTCAAATGTTGTCAACAGTTGAGTAATTTCTTGTTCTCGACCATAAAGTTTTTGGGGAATCTGAAACTTTTCAAAAATCTCCAGTTTCCCGAGAGAAAAGGGCAATATTTGTCCTTGAGACTGTAACTGGTTCAAGCAGGTTTCTAAATCTGCTTTGATTCCACAAGCACTTTGATATCTTTCTTCTGGCGTTTTCGCTAATAATTTGATAACTATATTAGAAATTGCTAAGGAAATATCTGAAGTGATTTCATGAGGGGGTAAGGGATGTTGTGCGATATGGCAATGAACTAACTCCATTGGGTCAGTTGTTTCAAATGGACGTTTATTAGTTAAAAGTTCATAAAAAGTTACCCCCAGACTATAAAAATCACTCCGATAATCGAGTTTTCTATTCATTCTTCCGGTTTGTTCTGGGGCAATATAAGCTAATGTTCCTTCTAATTGATAGGGAGAACAAAAGGTTTGAATTTCTTGAGATAAATGAGTAGCAATTCCAAAATCAATAATTTTAATTTTTTGAGTTTGCCGATTATAAACAATGTTAGATGGATTAATATCTTTGTGAATAATATTAGCGTTATGAATGGCCGCTAATCCCTCTGTTATCTGAATGGCAATGGTTAAAAATTCTTCTGGACTTAATTGACATTGAGATAATAATAAATCTAAAGATTGCCCACCAAAATCTTCCAAAAACATGATGAAACTATTCTCATGTCTTTGTAAATCATAGGACTTAATGGTATTATCTACCTTTAAAGAGGAAGTAATTTCATATTCCTGTTTGTAGCGTGTAAGGTCTGAAAAACTTGGATAATTTTCTTTAAGAATTTTCAGAATAGTAGGTTGATTATCTGGCTGTGTAGTTCCTCGATAAACTAACGTTTTGCTACTTTCATATATTTTTTCAAGGATCTGGTAGTTAGTCACCATAATATTTTAACCCAGTAAGCCATAGTATAAGCCCATGGTAAAAGTTTAACACTTATTCTATGGCTAGGCTAGGTCTTGTGATCGGTATTTAATCAGGTACAAGTTGTGGGAAGATAAGGAACTGGTGGAAAGGGATCGCTAACTGTTTCCTGTGGGTTGTTCACATCTACCTTGCTTGTTAACCATGCACGTGGGACACGATTTAAATTAATATTCTCGGCACTGGGTTTAGGAGGATAGGGCAATGTCATAATAAAGTAAGGCCCTTCTTGTTTAACAGAAGGTTGAGGAATTTCTTGGAGACTTCCTTCAAAGGTATCCCATTTGACTTGGATGAGAAAATACTTGATTTCTTCCTGATCAAAAATTGCTCCAAAACCATCACCGGGAAACCAAGGTTCTAACAAATCTTTTCTTTGTCCTGTTAGTAACTCTACCATATTTATATAAGTCTGACTTTGGCCTTCAAAATCATTGTTCTTAAAGTCGAGAAATATCCGCCGTATTTGTTTGGCCTCTTTATTTTCATGTTCTAGCCAAGAAATAGCTACGAGTTGAGCCAATTTTTTGCACTGTTTTAGAAGTCGATTATAATAGTTATGTGTAGTCTTTCCCCCATCTGAATCTGACGCAAGGGAAGCTTTATTGGTATGGGTACTAACAACAAAGCTGTGTAATTGCTTGAGACTTTGAGATGTAATCATGAGCAGAAACTCCTTTGATTTGAAGATTTGTTGAAACAATAGAGACGCTAAATGAGGGCTAAACTCCGTAAAAAAAGTTCTTTAAGATGCTAAACCATAAAATCGCTGAGGATTTTCCCAAACGATTTTTCTGACTATCTCCTGAGATAAGTTGTCTTCAAGTCCTATAACTTTTTTTACCCCATCAGCCTGATGATCCATGTGAGGATAATCAGACCCGAAGATTAAGTTATCAGAACCGATAAAATCAATGATCTGAGGCAAATAGGGTTCAGAAGGTTCCACCGCAATGTAACATTGACGGCGAAAATATTCCGATGGTAGTAATTTTACCCGATCTTGGACTTCCCAATGTAAATTTTTGTATTCTTCGTCAAGCTTCCATAACCAATAGGGAAGCCAACCACACCCAGACTCTAGAAACGCCACCCTCAGCCTCGGATGACGTTCTAACACCCCCCCTTCAATTCTATCCATTAGTCAGATCTTTCTTAACAAAAAGAGAAGAAACTTAAAAAAAGGGGAAACGATTGATAGGTATAGTTTTGAAAGAAGGAATTAAGGTGGAGGTAAGCAAAAAAATGGAGAAATGGGCAGCCCAAGAATTAC
>NZ_JADBSA010000255.1:0-14967 GCF_020246945.1 Microcystis sp. M113S1
TACCCATTTTCAGGTGGTCAATTACCTAATTTTCAGGGAAAAAGTCCCTGAATTTTCCCCCCAATCACTCCAAGGGTCGGCACTTTTTGAGGTCAAAAAAGTCTAAAAACCTTGTTGGATAAGGTTTTTAGATTTATTCACCAAACCCTATCTAATAACAATACTCTTAAATCAGTGCGG
Organism: Microcystis sp. M113S1; assembly: GCF_020246945.1. Taxonomy (NCBI): domain Bacteria; kingdom Bacillati; phylum Cyanobacteriota; class Cyanophyceae; order Chroococcales; family Microcystaceae; genus Microcystis; species Microcystis sp. M113S1. The sequence goes on from NZ_JADBSA010000255.1 coordinate 181, forward strand.
CACAAATCCTGAAATCTTGCTAACTTATTCGTTGCTTTAACTGCTAATAACCCAGCCTCAGTTTCTAAATAGGTAATACAGCTTATAAAAACATCATTTCCTTGTAGTCTTACTTCACTTAATTTCTCAACAACTACTTAGTTGTCTTTGAGAATAGCTGTGACGATGTTAGTATTGAGTAGATAACCCACGACTATTTAATATTTTTGTCTAAAACTTGCGATCACTGCGTCAAACTCTGCCATTTGTTCCGAAGTTAAATCCTTCAGCATTCCCGCCATTGCTTGTACTCCCAAAACTTGCCTAATTTTCTGATTTAGATTTTCATCGGACATCATTTCTAATTCTGAAAGGGAGCTTGAGGAATTTTCTACAGTGTAAGTTCGGAAGAACCATTATGGTTTGGCTGTTTCGAGTCTGACCATGAAATCCAGGATCATCCATTGACAATGCTGACTCGATTCTATCCCGGTGGTTTTTTCCCGCTGCATGGACATCCTGGTGGTGAAGAGATTTTGGTGCTTGAAGGCAATTTTGTAGATGAAACAGGAGTCGGACGTAGAGCCAAAAAAGACAGGCATTGAGCCTGTCTAAAAAACAAACCAAATTCCCTATCAGCTGACCACAAATAAGGAGTTTTTTGCGTCAAATTTCCAAGCAATACCATCGGGATCTCTGATGCGACTCCAATCGGCAAATTCTGTTTCGGATTTATTTTTCTTGTTTCTACCCAAAACGGCTGGGGTAACTCCTAAACGTTTAGCCAAATCCGCCAAACTCATCGATGAGATGGTTTCAGATACAGTGGTTAGAGATTCTTCCCTAACTTCTGATTCTGATTGGGATAAAGAACTGTCAGGACTGTTCAAACTAGGATTAATTATCTCCTCCGGTTCTTGAATTACCGTTTCTTGAACAGCGATCGCTGCGGTATTTTCTTCCTCTTTTTCCTCAAATAATTTACCTAAATTAGTCAGAGGTTGGGAGGAGGAAATAACAGGAACCTCCGAGACAGAATTTTCGCTTTTCTCGGCGACAATCAGGGGGGATTTAGCCTCCTGCGATTGTTCTAAATTAGTCAGGGGTGATCTCGAGGCAGTAATCGCAGGAACTTGTTTTTCCCCTATTTCTTCTAAAGAGGGGTCACTCTCATCAAAAATACTACCCAAGGTACTGGCGGTGATAAAGTAATAGGCCATACCCTTATCGCCTACAGCTTTTTTTTGCGCCCCAAATTCCTCAGCTTTTTTGTCTAAAAATTGTCTGGCTAATTTGGCCGTGAGATTGGCTTTTGCCGATAGGTCAATCGGGGTGAGACAACCTTGATTGTCCTGTAAAAGTTGATTGAAATAGGGGTTAATCACCGTCGATAATTTTGACCAGCGATAGTCTTGCCACACCTTGACTGCAAGAGTTAAGAAGAAGACCAGTAGGATCAATGGCCAAGCGGTAAAAACAAGGATGATTAGCACCGCTAGGGGAATGATGAGGACGAGAAACCCCGCCGTTTGACGATCGATAATTTTTCCAGTCATAATTTCATAAGCTGCCACAATTAAAATTCTTAATGGCTAGTTTGACTATCTCCTGCCATAAGTGTATATGACCAGTTTAGGCTTTATTGGTCACGCCGGTTAGTTCTAGTCGTTCAAACATGGCAAATCTTGCTTTCAGGGCCAGAGAATCATCAAGTTTTGCTAAAAAAATCGGTTTTTGATACTTTTGTTCTAAAGCTTTTGTGATTAACCAATCGGCTAAAAAGGGATTTTTGGGTAGTAGGGGACCGTGAGCATAGGTAGCGATCGCATTGTGGTAAAATGCCCCTTCATAACCGTCCTCTCCGTTATTTCCGTAACCGGTAATCACCTTTCCTAAGGGAGAAACGGTCTGTAAATAGGTACGACCCCCGTGATTTTCAAAGCCAATTACTAGCGGTTTTTCCCCGGTCATAGCTTTAATTTCCTCCGCTAAGGGGGAGGCAGTAATTTCAAAAACTACGTTACCGATACAGCGTTTTGCATCCGGTCCGGGATGTTTACTTACTAGATCTAATAATCCTAATCCTTCGATTCTTTGACCGAAAGCTGGTTCGTAATAATGTCCTAATAATTGTGGGGAACCACAGGTAAAAACTCCCGGTATTCCTGCCGATAATTGTTCTTTCATCGCCGCTGCTTTTGCCCCTTGTAAATCGCGCATAACGATCTCCTGCTGCCGATCCTGCGCCCCACCCCCAACAATTATATCTACTTGATAAAATGTCTCGGTTTCTGTTTGAGCATCTAGGGGAATAATTGTCACAGCAATATCACGCCATTGACATCTTCTTTGGATAGTAATAACATTACCTCGATCGCCGTAGGTACTCATTAATGTCGGATATAACCAGCCGATTTTTAGTTCTAGTTCTTGCATAATTTTTTAGGGGATTAGGGAATGGGGGATAGGGGATAGGGGATGGGGGATAGGGGATGGGGGAAATTCAACTAACACCCCAACACCTAACACCAATCTTCACTCTTTTCTAACTTCTACAAAATCTTTCGTCCCGTGAGAATCTCTCGTACTTCTAACATAGCAGAATAGGTAGGTAAAATATGTAAAGTTTCCTCATTTTTGGTGTTATTAATCGCAATTTGGATCGCTTTTTTTAGATCGGATTCAACAATTAAATTAACGGGAGAAGCGAGACTATCCTGACTATATTGTAAGCGTAAAGCCATGTCATAAAGTCGATCGCCTGTCACTACTAAAGTTGTTCCCAAACGAGTTAATTTTTCCGTATCCACATCCCAAATCCAAGAAACATCCGTACCATCGGGGATGCGATCATTGAGAACCAAGAGAGTAGTAGAAGACTTTTCTTTCTGTAAAATATCAGCCACTGCGCGAATTGTTTCATTCATACCCACGGGATTTTTAGACAGTAAAATTCTAACTTTTTTACCCTCAATTTCTAATTCTTCCGCTCGACCAAAAGCCGCTTTAAAACCCTGAACTGTCTCAAAAATTTCTCGATCTTTAATCCCCAATTCCTGGGCTACTAAACCCGCCGCTAAAGTATTATATTTATTATAAACACCGATTAAAATCTGCGGCCAATCCTGACTATGAAAAGCAGGACTACTCTTTTTAAAGCCGCAACTAGGACAACTAAAATCCCCTAAATGGGAGAGATAAACCCCGCGATAATCCAAAGAAGCACCACATTTAGGACAGTAAATAGAATCGACAGCGTGGGGAATTTCTTCTAGATATAAGTCTGGCTCACTTAAGCCAAAATATACAACTCGTTGGGGCAGTTGTTGACCCAAATGGGAAAGAGTTGGATCATCAGCATTGAGAATCACTAAAGTATTGGTGGGTAGGGGAGATATGGCTCCTTGCCAACGGCGACTAATTGTATCTACTTCCCCATAGCGATCGAGTTGATCGCGAAACAAATTTAGAGCTAAAATAGCGCGAGGACGACAATCTTTTAAAACCAAAGGGAGAATATTTTCATCCACTTCTAAAATGGCATAATCAGCCTTTAAAGTGCCGAATAAATTGGCATCGGCTAATAAAGCAGTGATTAAACCATTAATTAAATTCGCCCCGGTGGTATTATGGGTGACTTTTGCCCCCTGACGCTCTAGAATAGTTCTTAGCAGTAGGGAAGTGGTAGTTTTTCCATTCGTGCCAACCACCAAGATTACCCCCCGTCGGACTTGCCCACAGAGTAGGGGTAACAAACGGGGATGGAGACGACGGGCTATTTCCCCCGGCAAGACGCTGGCAGCCCCTAAACGGAGTCCTTTAACCACAGCAGTAACGGTTTTAGCCACCGCTACGGCTATCCCTAAACGGATGCGATCAAACAATTGCATGAACTGAGATTCTTATAGCTGTTTCGTGATTTTACCGCTAAAAGAAGACCGGTAAACGGGGTAAGTTCCCATTGATTCTTTCCTACCGACAAAAAAGACAGCCTATAATATAGGTAAGTTTTGCGCCGATTCTACCGCACACGACATTTTAGGGCTAGAGCTTATGGGTTTATTGACAAGATTGGGGATTTCACTGGGATTACTCGCCCTAGGCGGTACTGTGGGGGTGCTAGGAAATCAGTATTTAAGCAGAAAAGCACCCCTAGAGGTAAATAAACCGCCGGCAATCCTCCCCGCTTCCCTCTCTCTCCCTGTTATTCCCCAAAACGACGGCAATGTTAATTTTATCGCCCAGGCCGTGCAGAAAGTCGGGCCGGCGGTGGTGCGGATTGACTCGGCCCGGGAAGTGGCCGACCAAATTCCCGAAGAATTTAAACAGCCCTTTTTTCGGCGCTTTTTTGGTAATGAAGTGCCGATTCCCAAGGAGCATTTGGAACGGGGAACCGGTTCTGGGTTTATAATCAGTACAGATGGACTACTTTTGACTAATGCCCATGTGGTGGAAGGGACAACCCAAGTAAAAGTGACTTTGAAAAACGGTCAAACCTATCAGGGTAAAGTTCTGGGGGTTGACAATATGACCGATGTGGCCCTGGTGAAAATCGAGGCGGAAAATTTACCGACGGTGACTTTTGGCAAGGCCGAAACTTTAATTCCCGGGGAGTGGGCGATCGCTATTGGCAATCCCCTAGGCTTAGATAATACGGTTACGGTGGGCATTATTAGTGCCTTGGGCCGGACTAGCAGCGAAGTGGGGGTTCCCGATAAACGAGTCCGTTTTATTCAAACCGATGCCGCTATTAACCCCGGCAATTCCGGCGGCCCGTTGCTAAACGCCAAGGGGGAAGTTATCGGCATTAATACGGCAATTCGGGCCGATGCTCAGGGTTTAGGGTTTGCTATTCCCATCGAAACCGCCCAAAAAGTGGCGGGACAGCTATCTAGCAAGGGTAAAGCGGAACATCCCTACATCGGTATCCACATGGTGACGCTAACCCCAGAATTACGGCAGCAATTGAACGAAACTAAAGAATTAAACTTTAATATTGACCAAAATGAAGGGGTAATCGTCCTGCGAGTGGTGGAAAATTCCCCCGCCCAAAAAGCCGGAATGCAAGCGGGTGATATGATCGAAACTGTGGCAGGAAACCCCGTTAAAACCGCCGCCGATGTGCAGCAAGGTGTAGAAACCAGTGCGATCGGTGGTAATCTGGAAATCGAGATTAACCGCAGGGGTAAACAACAAACTCTCACCGTTCAACCGGGGGTTTTTCCTAGCAAAACTAGCGAGTGAACTACTTTCAACCGGTCAAGGGGCGACCCCTTACCCTACACTGGGAGGAGAGAAAATAGCAGCGGGGCGATCGAAATTGAGGCAGCGGTTACAATTAAAACTATCAATTGGGCGCGGGGCTGCCCTTCTAATCGGTTTGCTGGGATTAACGGCCTGTCAACCGCCTGATCCGCCGACAATTTCGCCGACAGAATCGCCTAAAATTGAAGAAACTGGCCGCTTAATTCTCAATAATGCCACCTTAGAACAGGCTAACCCCTCCGGACAACCCCTCTGGAAAATTCAAGTCAAAAAAGCTACCTACACCCAAGACCAAAAAATTGCCCGTCTGGAAAATATCAAGGGTAATATCTATCAAGATGGGAAGGTAGTTTTACAGGTTAGTGCTGACCGCGGTGAAGTCTATAAGGAAGGCCAGGAAATTCTCCTCAAAGATAATATTGTGGCTGTAGATCCCCGCAATAAGGCCATTATTAACTCGCCTGAATTGCGTTGGCTACCCAAGGAAGGTATTTTAATCTCCCCCAAAGGGATCAAAGGTAGTCATCTACAACTAGAAGCCAAGGCGCGCCAAGGACGCTACGACACGCGCCAAGAAAAACTAGAATTACAAGGTCAAGTGGTGGCTACCGCCAAGGAATCTCGTGTTGTCCTGCAAACCGAGCGCCTGTACTGGGAAATTCCGCAACAGGTCATTAGTACCGATCAAAAAGTCGCTTTTGATCGCTATATTAATAAAACTATTATCGATCGCCTTACTGCTATCGGCGGTCGTTGGGAAAGAAAAAATAATCAGGTTATCCTACAAGAAAACCTCGAATATCGCTCTTTAGAACCACCTTTACAGATTTCTGGTTCTCAGGCAATTTGGAACTATCAAAATCGTACCCTAACGTCCGATCGCCCCACGGAAATTTTTCAATATCAAGATCAAATCACTATTACCGGTAATCGTGTGGTGGTGGAATTAGGCAATCGTATCGCTTATCTCAAGGATGGGGTTAAGGGGATTAATCAGAAAACTGGAGCGCAATTGTATAGTCAGATCTTAACTTGGAAAATGTCGGAAAAAATTGTCGAGGCCGAGGGGAATATTATCTATGAACAACAGGAACCAAAATTTAATCTCACTGGCGATAAAGCGATCGGCACTTTAGAAGATAATAACATTGTTGTTAGTAGTAGTTCCCCCGATCGAGTTGTCACCGAGATTTATCCCCGTTAACAGGGAAAATTAGCCAAAAAAAACTCTCCCCAAAAAAGGGAGAGGGGGGGTAAATATTTAAAAGCTTACCATTTGAGCAGATTAAACTGTTCCATATCGATCGTGTCGCGGTTACGATAGATAGTCAGGATAATCGCTAAACCCACGGCTGCTTCGGCTGCCGCTACGGTAATCACGAAAATAGTAAAAATTTGGCCTCGAATATTAGCGGGGTCAAGATAGTTGGAAAAACCCATTAAGTTAATGTTAACAGAATTGAGCATCAATTCGATCGACATTAAAACCCGGACAGCATTGCGACTGGTGACTAAACCATAAATTCCGATACAAAATAAGGCCGCCGCTAATAACAAATAATACTCTAACTGAATCTGCATGATACCTCTAACACCGTACAGTGCAAAGTTCATGAGGTAAAAAATTATGATAACCGCCACTTATTTAGATACCTGTATCTTTGATATATTTTTTAAACACAGGAGATAAATTAAATAAGATTTCTGATTCTTCAATTTTAGTTAACAAATATCTTTTTTGTAAAGATTGTAACCCTTTAATAAAGTCATCTCCCGATAAATCTAAACTTGATTTTAATTCATTTCTTGAACAATCTTTTTCTAGGTTACTTAAGGCTTGAATAATTTGTTTTTCAATTGGTGATAATCTCTTAATTATTGCAGTTAAACTTTCCTTTATTTTTGCTGTAATAAGAATATTTTCCTCTTGTAAAAATTCACTCACACAACCATGATAAACATCTTTAATTAAAACAGCAATATCTTTTAAATAGGATAAATTTCTTTCGTACATTTGAACTAACTTTAAGCAACTTTCCTCATCTTCTAAACCTAAATTATTGAGGATTGCCCGATTATTTAAACCTTGTAATTCAAGTAAATCTAATTTTTCATCTGAATAATACATTTCTGAACATCGCTCTTGACTAATTAAAATTAAACTACTTTGATGTTCAATTTCGTTAGAAATTATTGAGAATAATTTTTGATAATCTCTATATTTAATTTGATATTGCCCTGCTAATTCACCCTCTCTAAATAACTCCTGTACGTTGTCAAAAATAATCAAACACTTTTTCTGTTGTAATAATTTTAAAAATAAAGTCAATTCATCGTGATTTTTTAAGATAAAATCTGTATTAATTTTGGTAAAAATGTCGGTAATAATTGTGTCTAAACAATTGGCTATTTTTAGATTTTGCCAAATAATTACTTCAAATTTTTCTAAATTTAATTCCACAAAATGTCTAACTAAGGTAGTTTTCCCAATTCCACTTAATCCTAATACGGAAATTAAAGGCTTGTTTTCGGTTAATATTTTCTGTGCTAAGATTTCTAATTCTGAAAAGCGATCGCAGAAATTACGATTTATCTTTGGAGCTAAACTTAAATCATGATATGATGTTTCTGATGGAGATTTTTCTTTATTTTCAATTGGTTTAGTGGTGTCAGGTTGAGGAGACTTTACACAATAATTAATATTTTTATTTAGTATTGTAAAAAGTTGAGAATTAACTGCTTTTTCGATATTCCAACGGAAATTAGATTTATTAAGCTCTTTTTCTTCTAATCCTAATTGCTTAGATAAAACCTTAAATATTTTGTTTCTACTCACATCGCCAATATGTTTCTCATCATAACCATAACTATCCGCAATTTCTTTATAGGTTTTGCCGTTTAATAACTCTTCAATAATGTGTCGCTGAATATCACTAAGACTTTGCCCATCTTCCTCTATCAATAAATCTTCGATAAAGCGCAATAAGTGTAAACTATCCTTCATGGTATGAGAGTGTATAAGTTGTTACCTAATATTATAGGTCAGTTCTCCGAAAACAAGATCAAGTCATTTCTGGTATTGTCTTAACATTTCTTTACAAAACATCAGGTGAAATCTGGTTGTGGTTGAAAAAAAACCTCTGTTACTATGACGAAAAATTGACTAAAACAACTACAAGGTTAAGATTTTTGGATTTAGATGATTGATTGGAAGAGTTGATATGCCTAAATTTGTTCTCGATAAATATGCTTTAGACTCGCAAAAATCGGAGGCTAAGGCAAAAGTGGTAAGTGAGTTAGGTTCAAATGCTTCAGTTTCAGGTAATGTAATAGAAGTCCCTAGTTATAACGCTACTAAAGTAGCTCAAATTTTGAGCCAAGTAGGTATTAAGTATTCGGGGGGTTAATCGATGAATAAGTTTCAAGCAGTGTTTGAGATTCTTTACATTTTATGTTGTGTTGATGGTGAAGTCGATGAGTCAGAAACTGAAGTTATAGTTAAATTTATAAAGCAAAATGCTGACTCTATATATTTTACTCCTTCAGAGGTTATTGATTCTCTCTATACTTTAACAGAAGAAGGAGTGATGGAAGAATTGAGTAATGCTGTACATAGTTTTAAAAATTCTAGTACAGCAACAGAAAGAACGGCATTAATGACATTTGCGGTTGAACTCGTTCTTGCTGATGGTTATATCACAAAAGAAGAAAAAGATTTACTGCACATTATAGCTAATACCCTTAATCTTGATCTCAATAGATTGTTAGATCAATACGCCTAGGGAGTTAAAGATTAAATGAGTTTTAAAATTGTACAAGCCAAAAATAGCAATGATACTTCCTCTGAAAAAAAAGGCGATTTTGATTATTTAATCGAAACCCCAAAATGGACTTTGGATGAGGTGACTCTTTCTCAACCAACCCTCAATAAAATTGATGAAATGATTGCTTACATTGATAATCGAGACAAACTGTTAAATGAATGGGAGTTTAATCGTTTTCTGAAAACAGGAAGTGGCTTAAGTGTTAATTTCTTTGGTAAACCCGGTACAGGGAAAAGTGTCACCGCAGAGGCGATCGCCAATAAAATGGGGATGTCTATTATTAAAGCTAATTATGGTGAGCTTGAATCTGAATTGGTGGGCAAAACATCGGATCATTTAATGGCTGTGTTTGAAACCGCCGAAAAAAATAATAGTTTGCTCTTTTTTGACGAAGCAGATGCCATTCTTAGCAAAAGAATTTCTAATTTGTCTCAGGCGGCAGATTATGGGGTAAATACAGCTAAAAGTACCATGCTAACTCTGTTAGATAAATTCAATGGCATTATCATTTTTGCTACGAATCTTTTTGACAACTATGATGAGGCTTTTTTAAGAAGAATTTTATTTGACGTTGAGTTTTTGCCCCCTGATTTGGAAATGAGAGAAAAACTGTGGCGATTTCACTTATCGGAAAAAGTACCAAAAGAAATTACTTATGAAGATTTGGCAACCGTCAGCGAAGGTTTATGTGGTGGTGACATCAGAAAACTAACGATTAATTTAGGGTTGAAATTGCTCACCGGTAAAGTTAACACCATTGATAAAACTTTGCTGGAAACTGAAATCAAAAATTATCGAGAAGTAAAAGTTAAGCACAATACAAAAATTGTGGTGACAGATACTTCTAACAATGGATTTGAACAAAACACAAGTATTAGGGAGGAATAAATTATGCCAGAACCAATTACCATGTTTCTTGTTGGTGCCTTGTTTGGTGCCGTTGCTGGTGGGGCGGCTGTTTATCTTGCGGAAGACATAAAACGTTGGGCATATAATGCTTTCAACTCATTACTTAGAAAAATTGCTAGTAATTATTATGTTCAACGTAGCGTGTATTATTTAGTTAGAAAAGGTAGTAGTTACTTTACCAAAATAGCTATCGCTGCCCGAAATTTAGAGAGCGATATCGAAAAGTTCTATGAAATGCAAGATAGAGAAGTCGATTACGACAAATTTTCTGAGACAGTAAAGAATGCTTTACGGACAACGGATGAAGTAATACTAATGTCGAGTAATAGATAGGAGAAAAAACATGAAGAAAAGAAACAAAGGCGAAAATGGTTCTCAGAATAGTTGGAGTAGTTTAATAGGAAAAATAACCCAAAACTTGACAGATGCCATAGAAGAAGGAAGGCAAGATGCGATTGCAGAATCAAATTTTACTTGCTTAAAAAATGGAACTTTTGATTTTGATATGATTGAAAGAGACATTGAAAGAATTCATCAAAATTGGGAAAAAAGAGGACGAAAAGTCTTAGCTACTCATCTAATCTTAGATGATAAAACCGATTTTGTCATCGTGAATATTTATACAGAAAAATCAGGTAAAACTTATGAAACAACACTCATGAAAGTAAAAGTTCAAGAAATTATCAACATTCCTGACCAGATAGCAAATCAACTTGAAAAAGAAAAAAGATCTGAAATAACTTTCGTGCCTAATTGAGTTAACGAATCAAAACTTTTTATTGGCGATCGCCTTTTTGTTTGTAGCAATAGCTTTAGCTCAGTCCTAAAGAGCTTACTACGAACGGGGCGATCATTTTTTCATTGGGTGCGATCGCCGTTAACTTAGATTAAAGTTTGTTGAATAGAACCTAATGAATTACTTAAAAGTGTTAGGCTTTTGTAAGCCAGTTATTGAAATTAAGTATGAGTGAAGTTGTTAGAGTATTATTTGATGGGAAAGTATTGCTTCCAGAAAAACCTTTAAAGTTGATTCCTCATCAAACTTATACCATTATTATTGAATCTGACAAGACAATTTCTGATGATGAACAAGGTTGGGATTGCATCGAAAAATTAATTGGCACTGTTGAAGCACCTCAAGACTGGGCATTAGAACACGATCACTATTTATACAGATTACCGAAATGATATGAGCAAAACCCTTGCCACCAGACAGATTCAGCCCACGACTCCAACCCAACCCATCCCAGAGCTTAAAAAAAACTCTTATTGAGAAATATCCTCAACAAAATAGGGCTAATCCACGACAACCCTACTCAAAAATTACTTTGGCAAAATTTTGCCCCTGATACCCTATCCACTCCCCTAAGACTGCTCTCTTAGGTTTGGTGGGCAAAATGTATTCTAAGATACAGTCCTGCTGGCGAGCGAGTGGAAGGAACCACAAAGACACAAAGGACACAAAGATTGAGCGATCATAATGTAAGTTAAACTTATCACACAGAACCTAGAAGAGCCAACTCTTGAAATTTCAAACATTTAACACCGTACAAACAGGGAAAAATTAACCAAAAAAAACTCTCCCCAGAAAAGGGAGAGAGGGGGGGTAAATATTTAAAAGCTTACCATTTGAGCAGGTTAAACTGTTCCATATCGATGGTGTCGCGGTTACGATAGATAGTCAGGATAATCGCTAAACCCACGGCTGCCTCGGCTGCCGCTACGGTAATCACGAAAATAGTAAAGATTTGGCCTCTGATATTAGCGGGGTCAAGATAGTTGGAAAAACCCATTAAGTTAATGTTAACGGAATTGAGCATCAATTCGATCGACATTAAAACCCGGACAGCATTGCGACTGGTGACTAAACCGTAAATTCCGATACAAAACAAAGCCGCCGCTAATAACAAATAATACTCTAACTGAATCTGCATGATACCTCTTTCTTTTGTCCTATTTAGGGGCGGTTAATTCTCTAGGTCGTTCGGGCAATGTTAAGGCTGTGGCCGTAGGTTCTTCAGCTTTCAGGGTGGGGATAAGGTCACGACGAGCTAAAATAATTGCTCCGACCATGGCCATTAATAATAGCACGGAAGCTAATTCAAAGGGTAGCAGGAAATCACTAAAGAAATGCTTACCGATTTCTACTAAAGTATTAGTCACTACTGCGGGAGAAGTGCTAGAAATTGACCAAGGCGTGATTAAAACCATGGTCGATAACAGTACAAATAAACCCACACAAACTAAAGCAGTAGATGCCCGACGAATCCAACGTTTAGGAATATCAGAAAAGTCTTCTTGCTTGTTAACAAGCATAATGGCAAAGAGAATTAAAACGTTAATTGCGCCCACATAAATTAGAATTTGTGCCGCCGCTACAAAGTCAGCATTTAGTAAGAGATATAAACCCGAAATGCTGATAAAAACACCGCCCAATAAAAAGGCGGAATAAACGATATTAGATAATAGTACCACGCCTAAAGCAGTCCCAATTACCAGGGCTGCTAAAATGCCAAAAGATACTATTTGAACGCCCTCAGCTAAATTCACAGTAGTTTCATCTCCTTTTATGTTTGAGAGTTATTAATTATTAGTTATCAGTTATCAGTTATTACTGTTAAGTTTCCAACTCCTGTCTCCTGTCCCCTAACTGCTAATTAATCGGTAATTTCTTCTGGACGTTTACCGGCGCGTTGACTACCGGCGGGTAAATCGTGGGGTTCGATGACACCTTTAGGTAGATAACCTAATTCCCTCAGAGGTGTCACCATCGGGTCTTGGGTGACTTTGTAGGGTAAACGGCCTAGGGCGACGTTATCATAGTTTAATTCATGACGATCATAGGTCGCTAGTTCGTATTCTTCGGTCATGGACAAACAATTAGTCGGACAGTATTCCACACAATTGCCGCAGAAAATACAGACCCCAAAATCGATACTGTAGTGTTTGAGTTCTTTCTTTTTAATTTCCTTGTTAAAAGTCCAATCTACTACTGGTAAATTAATCGGACAAACTCGCACACAAACTTCACAAGCGATACATTTATCGAACTCAAAGTGAATTCTACCCCGATAACGTTCCGAGGGAATTAACTTTTCGTAGGGATATTGGACGGTAATCGGACGACGACGCATATGATCAAAGGTAACGGATAAACCTTCGCCGATGTATTTCGCCGCTTGAATGCTACCTTTGGCGTAATCGCTGACTTGTTTGAGGATGTTAAACATGATGGTCAGAGGTATAGTGGGTTAACAGGGCAAAAACGGAAATTAACCGCCAAAAGCAAAGGGAAAAGCTAGTTTTAGGGCGGCGGTAAGTAGTAAGTTAACTAAAGATACCGGTAGGAGGAATTTCCAGCCTAAATCGAGTAATTGGTCAATGCGAACCCGGGGTACGGTCCAACGCAAGAGAATAGCGATGAAGATGAGAAAATAGGCTTTTAATACTGTCATCGTAATCCCTAGGGAAGCGGTGATAATTTGTAGCCAAGGATTGGTTTCACTAACTCCCAACCAGCCGGCCAAAGCATTTACGGGGATAGGAAATTCCCAACCACCAAGATAGAGGACGGCGAAAACTAGGGCCGATAGCACGAGGTTAACGTAGGAACCCACATAAAAAAGAGCGAATTTCATCCCCGCGTATTCGGTTTGATAACCGGCGACCAATTCCTCCTCCGCTTCCGGTAAATCGAAAGGCAGACGTTCACACTCAGCTAAAGCGGCAATCCAGAAAATCAGAAACCCCACCGGTTGGCGCCAGATATTCCAGCCTAAAATGCCATAACCGGATTGTTGTTCGACAATATCAATGGTACTGAGACTATTAGACATCATCACGATCGCTAATACCGATAAAGCCAAGGGAATTTCATAACTAATCGATTGCGCCGCCGCCCGCAGGCCTCCCAGCAAGGAATACTTATTATTCGAGGCATAACCCGCCATTAATAAGCCAATGGGGGCAATACTGGATAAGGAAATCCATAAAAAGATACCCACGTTTAGGTCGGTAATCACCAGATTTTGACCGAAGGGGACGATGAGATAGGAGACAAACACCGGCATCACCACCAAAATTGGCCCAAAGAGGAATAACCAAGGGTCAGCCTTAGCGGGGACGACATCTTCTTTAAAGACTAATTTCAGACCGTCGGCGACCGGTTGTAAAACGCCCAAGGGGCCTGCGTATTCCGGTCCGATACGCTGTTGGACGGCGGCGGAAATTTTCCTTTCTAACCAGACGCAGACTAAAACCCCCACCGTGGCGGCTATAATCATCAGGAACATGGGTAAAGGCATCCAAATCGCTTTAGCCAGTCCTCCACTTAATCCCAAGTCTGTTAGGGATTTAATGAAACTTTCTTGTAAATCTATGCCTTGATTCATATTTGGCGATCGCTGTACTGTCGATAGTTCGGCATGGTCTGAAGATTTTTAAGCAAATCTTATAGCCTAGTATACAGTTAGTCGGTCTGAGGGTTATCAGCAAAGTGACAAAGGCTTCAACTCATTAGCAGCCAAGAGAGTCAAGCAATCTTGATTCCCCCGCCGAGAATAGCTATTAGTCAATAGTTAGACTCTGAATCTATCAATGTTCTCATCTGTTTCTTAGCGCCGAAAACCTCGGCTAGTGACCAATTATTCACAGGAAAAAAGTGTAGATAAGGTTTGCTGAATAAATCTAAAAACCTTATCCAACAAGGTTTTTAGACTTTTTTTCCCTCAAAAAGTGCCGACCCTTGGAGTGATTGGGGGGAAAATTCAGGGACTTTTTCCCTGAAAATTAGGTAATTGACCACCTGAAA
>NZ_JADBSA010000256.1:0-8971 GCF_020246945.1 Microcystis sp. M113S1
ATCAGGGGGAAAATTCAGGTACTTTTTCCCTGAAAATTAGGTAGTTGACCACCTGAAAATCGGTAAAACCCATCCCCCATCCCCCATCCCCCAACCCCCAACCCCCAACCCCCACCGAAAAACTTTTTCAGCAGACCCTATGTAGGTTGATTCATGAATCAACCTACTATGAGAATTGATTCATGAATCAACCCTACTATGGGGGGATCTGAATTAAAACCCACTTACTTAGGGGAGGATTGTTGATTACTTCCCTCTAGTTTTTTCGGCCCAAACTTTGCTGGGTAATCCCCAAACATAGATGAAACCTTCGGCAGCTTTATGATCAAATTGATCCTCGGCCCCATAGGTAGCTAAATCGGGAGAATAGATAGAATTGACTGACTGACGACCGACCACTTTAGCGTTACCTTTAAACAGTTTGACTCGCACCGATCCCGTTACCTGTTCTTGGGTTTTGAGGATAAAAGCATCGATCGCTTCCTTTAAGGGACTGTACCACAATCCTTTATAAATTAACTGTCCGTAGGTATCTTCAATTCCCCGTTTATATTGGGTAACATCTCCAGTTAAAGTCAAACTTTCTAGGTCTCGGTGAGCATCAATTAAAACTAATAAAGCCGGGGCCTCATAAATTTCTCGGGATTTAATTCCCACCACCCGGTTTTCGATCATATCTAACCGACCAACACCGTGTTTACCCACTAGGTCATTTAATTGACTAATTAGCGTCACGGGAGCGAGATTTTCTCCGTTTAAACTGACAGGAATCCCCTGATTAAAACCAATATCGACGTATTCCGGCTCGTTGGGAGTATCGGCGATCGCTTTGGTCATTAAATAGATTTCTTCCGGGGGTTCCGTCATCGGATCTTCCAAGGGACCGGCTTCAATACTGCGCCCCAACAGGTTACGATCGATACTAAAAGGCGAGGATTTTTTCACGGGAGACTCGATCCCGAATTTTTCCCCGTAGGCGATGGTTTCTTCCCGGCTCATGCCCCATTCCCGGGCGGGAGCGAGAACTTTTAAACTAGGATTGAGGGCCATAATGCCCACATCAAAACGCACCTGATCGTTACCTTTGCCGGTGCAGCCGTGAGAGACGGCATCGGCCCCGTATTTCTCGGCGGCCTCTACTAATAATTTAGCGATTAAAGGACGAGCCAGGGCGGTAGAAAGGGGATAACGATTTTCGTAGAGGGCATTAGCTTGAATTGAGGGAAAAGCGTATTCTTTGACGAATTCTTCTTGAGCATTGACGACTAAGGATTCGATCGCTCCGCAGCGCAGAGCTTTTTCTTGAATTGGTCCTAATTCGTCTCCCTGTCCTAAATCGGCGGCTAGGGTAATCACTTCTTGCACTCCCCATTCCTGTTTGAGATAGGGAATACAGACGGAAGTATCGACTCCTCCGGAATAAGCTAAAACCACTCTATTGGCGCGTCCCATAATTTTTTCACCTAAAAACGACTAATTGATTACTCTTTTAAGTTTATTATATATCTTGGGGATTTGATGCTTCTTTTTTAATGCTTTTTTGTTTAGTTTTTGATGAAGAAAAGGAATAGGAAGTCACGAGCAAAGAGCAAAAACTAAACGGGCAACCAGCCGCTATTTACGTTTACTGGCAGGACGACGGGAGGATTTTTTCGGAGCGGTATTTTGGGGATTATCCTTAGTTTTATCTTTAAATACTGGAATAGTAAAATGAAACTGACTGCCGTTATTTTTTCCCTGGGATTCTGCCCAAATTTCGCCGCCCCAACCATTAACGATCTGACGACAGATAGCCAGTCCTAAACCGGTTCCCCCGGCACTGCGTCGCAGGGCCCCCTCCTCTTGGTAAAAGCGATCGAAAACCTGTTCTAAACGATTGGGTTCGATCCCGCGTCCAGTGTCAGAAATGGTTACTTCTAGAGTTTTTGGCTTTCCCGAAGCGACTTCGATCGAGACACTTCCCTCCCGTCCGGTAAACTTACAGGCATTATCGAGCAGTTTGGAGAGTAATTCCACTAACCACTCGCCATCGGCTAAAACAAAGGGCAGATTGGGGGGGACAAGATTGATAATTTTTGGGTTGTCGTTGTCGAGATTGCGGGAGTGAACGTGACTGATGGCTAATTCCACACATTCCGATAAGGATAAAGCTTCGGGATTCCAATTAACCCGGCCACTTTCTAACCTAGAAAGAGTTAAAAAATCTTGGATTAATTTACGCATTCGTTCCGCATCTTTCAGGGCAGTATCAAGCATAATTTGGCGCATTTCTGCCGGCATATCCGGTTCCGAGGCCAAACTTTCTAGACAGACTTGAATGGTGGAGAGGGGGGTGCGTAATTCGTGGCCGGTAATGGCGACCAAATTAGAACGAGTGCGATCGAGGGCGGCCAATTGTTCATTTAAATCCTGTAAATTAGCGTATGCCTCTGCTTGAATGAGGGCGACTCCGATTTGAGTGGCCACCGCATCCACAAGGGCGACATCCTCGCTTTTCCAAGTGGTGGTATAGGGTCCACAGTGATGCAGTTCCAACATTCCCAAGAGACGACTTTGGTAAAAAATCGGTACTAATAACCAGGAATAGATGGAACATTCCCGCACGAGATTTTGAATGGAATCGCCGGGGAGACGGGGATCGTGAATAGCGTCTTCGATTTTCAGGGATTCTCTCAATTCCAGCACTTCCTGAAAAAGAGGATTATTTTTCAGTGGCCATTTTTGTCCTTTGATGGAACTAATGCCGGGGTTTAAAAATTCGTGTTCGATGGTGGCGTTAATGTCGGCCTCATGACAACGATAGACCACGCAGCGACAGACTCCCAATCCCTGCCCCAATTTCTGCACTGCCACCTGTAGGATAGCTTCCGGATCGAGGGAACGACGGATCGAGGCTGTCACCGAGTTGATCAGTCTTTCCTTGTGTTCTTTCGATGCCAAGGAACGATTGGCTTTCAGCAGTTTATACTGTCCTGCTTGCAAATAAGTGACTAATCGCTGGATAAAGGGATCTGCTTCCTCTTGATGATCCCTGTCCGTCAGTTCACAGATCAGGTATTCTTCTTGGGCGCGCCTAATTTTCTCCGCTAGTTCGGGACGATAATCGAGAATATGATTTAAAAGAATTTGGGCGGCCTGTTGACTGCCATGGCGATCACTCGTCCAAATCCCCTCAAAACGACGATTATTATCCATAGCTGCCCCATTTTCCCCCTCTGCTGTCAGATGGGTTCGTTCCCGACAGATTAAACAACTAGCATAATGGCGACCGATAACCACTAGATGCCATTCTTGGGCTAAACTGTCCTCCGGTTGAAAAGCGATCGTCTCGTAAATGTCGGAACTATGCTTAAAATCGGTTTCTGGGGCCGACAAAACATAAACTTGCCCGCTTTTGTGGGCAATGCGTCGATAGCGATGGGCCTCTTGACGATAAAAGCGCTCACGCTGAAAACTGGCAATCACTAACGGTTGATCGTCTTCCGCTAAAACCTGATCCTCCATGGCGTGGGATAACGCAGTCAGGGATGCTTTGAAGTACATCTGCGATCGCCATTGGGGGAGTAACTGCAACAGTTCTGTTAAAACAGAAGTTGATCTGCTCATCGATGATCTGTTTCGAGTCGAGTGTGACTAGCAAGCGCGATAGAGGGAACTAGCAATTTATCCCTTGACCCTATCCTACAGGCTCAAGGGGACAAGAGGTGAGATCGTGATGGCAAGAAATTTAAACCGAGTGATGCCAAAAGTGAGCGAAATTATTCTAGTTAACTAGATGTAGGCGACTTTCATTGCCCAAAGAATCAGAGCAATAATACTACCGATAACGATAATCGACGATATCGCCACTACTGCCGGTTTATCGGCTCCCTCGAATTTCATGATGCCACGATTTAAGTCTGACATTGCCCTTAACTCCTTTTCATGAGATGGATGTGGAAAGTATGAGACACTTTAGGATCATAAATTAGCGAACTCTCATCTATCCGTGTTATTAGAAATTGGTATCATTCGGCTGTCTTTAATCATTCTAGGCGTTCTTTTCGCCCTTGCCCTTTTCCTTGAGGCTATTTTAAGAATTGTCTTCGGGTTCGGTAATCCGCTTATTTACGAAGCTGATGCTGAAATTGGCTATCTTTTGGCTCCTAATCAACAAACGCGCCGTTTTTCTAATCTTATCGCCGTTAATCAGTATTCGATGCGGAGCGATCCGATTACACCTCAACGGCCCCCGGAGACGACGAGAATACTGTTAATCGGGGATTCGATCGCTAATGGCTCCTGGTGGACGGATCAAAAAGAGACCATTTCTGCTTTAATCACCAAAAATTTAGGCCAGAATCTGACTGGTTCAGTGGAGGTTCTCAATGCTTCGGCCAATTCTTGGGGACCGCGCAATCAATTGGCTTATCTGCGACGTTTCGGAACCTTTGAATCCCAGGTGATTGTGTTATTAATGAACACCGATGATCTGTTCGCTTTAGCTCCTAGTTCGGCGGTGGTGGGACGAGAAATTAATTATCCCGCTCGCCGGCCGGCTTTAGCTTTAATCGAATTGTACGATCGATATTTTAAGCGTTATCCTCCCCTGCCACCGGTGCGAGAAGGGGGCGATCGAGTGGACAATAATTTAACCGCTCTTGCCCAAATTCAAGCCCTTGCTCAGGCTAATCAAGCCCGTTTAATTATCGCTATTACCCCCCTAATTCGCGAAGCTCAAAAACAGGGGCGAGATTATGAATTAAAAGCCCGTCAAAGACTAGCAGATTTCACCAGCAACCAGCAGATTTTTTATCTAGATTTTCTGCCCATTTTTCAAGCCCATCCCAATCCCGATTCCCTCTATATCGATAATATTCATCTCAGTCGAGACGGTAACGAGTTAATTGCCCAAAAACTCGCCGAGGCAATCAAAAAAGTCTTTTAATTAGGTTTGCCTGAAAAAGTTTCTTGCTGGGGGCATAATTCAGGATTTAGGAGTCAGGAGTCAGGAGTCAGGATTCAGGAGTCAGGGTGATAGGGATTTAGGGGTTTAGGGGTTTAGGGAAATTT
The DNA here is from genome assembly GCF_020246945.1 of Microcystis sp. M113S1. Taxonomy (NCBI): domain Bacteria; kingdom Bacillati; phylum Cyanobacteriota; class Cyanophyceae; order Chroococcales; family Microcystaceae; genus Microcystis; species Microcystis sp. M113S1. Next base: position 5,053 of record NZ_JADBSA010000256.1, read on the forward strand.
CAGCCAAATGCTCCACTTCCCCACTTCCCCATCACCCCACTTCCCCACTTCCCCACTTCCCCACTTCCCCACTTCCCCACTTCCCCACTCCCCAATTCATAATTCATAATTCATAATTCATAATTCATAATTCATAATTCATAATTCCCTAACAACCATACCAAAGCTTTTCTATCTGCTTTGCTAGGGCTGATAACTCAGAGCGATCGCTTGTATCTCTTAACAGGGTGACATGGCCTAATTTTCGACCGGGACGGGATTTTTTACCATACCAAAAAACGTGAGCCTCCGGAATTGCCGCTAAAACTGCTCGTTTTTCGGCGTAATCGCCGTCACTATCCTCAAAACCTAATAAATTAACCATGACTGCCCCGGCAGATTTTAAATCCGCGGCTCCGAGGGGCAAATTAGCCACTGCTTGCAGTTGTAGGGCAAATTGGGAGGTAAGACAGGCAGAGAGGCTGTAATGACCCGAATTATGGGTACGGGGAGCGATTTCATTAATCAATACCTCTCCCTGGGAAGTGACAAATAATTCCATCCCGAAAACCCCCACCGCCGACAAACTACTTAACAGATGACGGGCGATAGGTTCGGTTTGAGCGTGTAAAGATTGATTAAGAGTGGCCGGAGCGATTACCCAGTGACAGACTTGCTCCTCTTGATGGGTTTCCACCAGGGGATAGGTGACGATTTCCCCAGTTAATCCCCTAGCGGCAACGATGGCTAATTCGCGCTCGTAGGGAATATAAGCTTCTAACATCAAGTCAAGACGCTCTAATTGCGGCTTTTTGGCGTTTAATTCTTCAGGAGTGCGAATAATAAAGGTTCCTTGACCATCATAACCGTGTCGTCGCGCTTTCAGCACCAGCGGAAAAGGATAATTTTCTAGTTGGGATAAATTATCTATCGCCCAAAAATCAGGCACAGGCAACCCTAGGGAGCGTAAATAACATCTTTGCTCGTATTTATCCAATAGGGGGCGCAGATTTGCCAAACTAGGATAGAATTTCACTCCTGTGGCCGCTAATTCTTCTAGGGCATCTAAATTAACAAACTCATTTTCAAACGTGATCAGATCACAATGTTGAGCTAGTTTTTTTGTGCCTTCCACGTCAGCTATTTCTGCGAAGACAACCCCGTCAGCTAAAGCAACGGCGGGATCGTCGGGGTGTGGTGTTTGTACAATTAGAGAAATGCCTAATTTCTTGGCTTCCTGTGCCATCATCCAAGCTAATTGTCCACCACCAATAACACCAACCCTTGTTTGCATCATTGATCACATCCTAAAGATTCCGGGGTAGAGACGCCGGTTTTTGAGTTTACACCCTCGGCTCTTTCACAGAGATTTTTGATTTGTTGAGCGTCAAGCACGGCAAAACTAAAATCAGCACCGTTGATGTTTACTCCCTCGAAAATGGTACGCAGCATGATCGCTTCGGCAAAAATGGCATCGCTTAAATCAGAATTTTTAAAGGTACTCAGATAGGCTAACCCATTGGTTAAGTCCGCTCCATGAAAGTTGCCTTCGATGATAGAGGCTCCGTTAAACACCGCCCCGCGCAAATCGGCAGAACTAAAGTTAGAATCTTGGAGATTAACGTTAGTAAATTGGGCAGATTGCAAATTTTGTCCCGAAAAATCCTTTCCTGTCAGATTCTGGTTTTCATAACTGGCATTGGCTCCTGTGACAGCAGCAGAACTGGCAGCTAAGGCATTGACAGGAGATAGGATAAATAGTAAGGCAAAAAAAGCGATCGCTAATCGAAAGATAGTCTTCATCAGGGGAAAATTCCATCAGTGGGCATTCTTGATTTTATAGCAGTAAGCCATCGGCCGTCAGCTTTTCGCTGGCCGCTAGAAATTGCTGGCACAGAAACCTTTATAATAGCTGTCTAAGCTTATACTGCCATGCAATTTAGTCTAAACAAAAATATTTAAGCAACGGGCCATCAGCTTTCAGCTAAATACAAAAGTTAATTAATTTTCTCTCTCCTGACTCCTATTTCTAAGGACAATTTCTGATTTATACAAGAGGTTTGATGGATACATCGCAACTTTTATTCAATGGTTTAGCCGTCGGCAGTATTATTGCTCTGGCTGCTGTTGGGTTAACCCTTACCTGTGGCATTTTGCGTCTGTCTAATTTTGCCCACGGCGATTTTATGACTTTGGGTGCTTACATAACTTGGGTGGTAAATGCTCAAGGGATTAATCTCTGGTTAGCGATGCTGGTGGGGGCAGCGGTGACAGCTATTGCCATGCTCATTGCCGAGAGATTATTGTGGAAACCCATGCGCGATCGACGGGCTGATTCTACCACTTTAATTATTATTTCGATCGGTTTGGCTTTATTTCTTCGCAATGGTATTTTAATGATCTGGGGCGGTAGTAATCAACGCTACGATCTGCCTGTGATGACCGCTACAGAAATTTTTGGGATTAAAGTAGCTTTCGATCGCTTGTTAGTCATTGGTTTGGCAATTATAGTTATTATTGCCCTCCATTTGTTATTGCAAAAAACTAAGATCGGTAAGGCGATGCGCGCCGTAGCTGACAGCACCGATTTAGCTAGAGTAACCGGAATTAACGTCGAATGGGTTGTCTTCTGGACATGGATAATTACGGGAGTTTTAACTGCTTTAGCCGGAGCGATGTTCGGGTTAATTACTGGGGGAGTGCGTCCCAATATGGGCTGGTTTTTAATCTTACCAATGTTTGCCGCCGTGATTTTAGGTGGTATTGGTAATCCCTACGGAGCGATTGCCGGGGCTTTAATTATTGGTGTTGCCCAAGAAATTAGTGTTCCCTTAATTGGTTCTGATTATAAATTAGCCGTGGCTTTATTAATTATGATCTTGCTGTTATTATTCCGTCCCCAAGGTTTATTTAAAGGCACGGTTTAACAGTTATCAGTTATCAGTTATCAGTTATCAGTTATCAGTTATCAGATGTAAGTTTTAAGTTTTAAGTTATTTATCTTCATCTTTATCCCTGTTTACTGATTACTGTTTACTGATCACTGAAAAGCCAAATTTTTAATCCTGAATATATTCTTCCCCGGTGATTAAAGCGTATTCAGCGCGGGTAAATTCTCGCCCTAAATAAGCAGCATGATCGAACATAGTAATTGGACAAGGTTGGTTTTCTTCGATCACTTTGACGGCTAATTCTTTGGCGGTTCTTGCGGTGTAAATAGTCTCTGGATTGCGATCAAGTTTTTGCCTAACACCGATAACTTTTCCCGTTTCTGGATCGACGGCTAAACCTTTTTCATTGATAATATTGCTGTAATGTTTGGCACAGATTAACCCTGCTTCTCGGTCTAGATAAATAATAAAATATCCTCCGGGATCGAGAGCGATCGGGCGTTTGGAAAGTTGATGATCAATAGCTGTGATTTGGGATTTTAATTCGCTCATTTTCTTGACAAAATCACTTAAATATGTAGATGAAAGCAAGAGCAAATTATATCACATACCATCATCCTTTTTCTAGAGCATTTTGTAAGTAGGGTCTGCTGAATAAATCTAAAAACCTTGTTGGATAATATCTTTAGGCTTTTTTGAAATCAAAAAGTGCCATTTCTTGGAGTGGTCGGGGGGAAAATTCAGGTACTTTTTCCCCGAAAATTAGGTAATTGACCCTCTGAAAACGGGTAAAACCCTACACCCTACACCCCACACCCCACACCCTGCCCCCACGAAAAACTTTTTGCCGCAAACCCTACTTAGATATAAGCCGTATTTTCTGTTAACAAATCTGACCTACTGAGCAATAATAGTTACTAATTCTGTACGCAAACGTCGCACTTTGAATCAGCTTTGTACGCTTTGACCCGTACCGGGCTAACTACAAGCCTCTCTATCGGATTCTTGCTAAATGCAACCTCTCCGACTACCTTTCTCCCTATATTTAA
>NZ_JADBSA010000257.1:0-13201 GCF_020246945.1 Microcystis sp. M113S1
AAAGGTACACAGCTTACTTCATTGAGAAAGTCTAATTCTTCTTGCTTTTTCCAATCGGTTAGCATTGAAGAAGTTTGAGCATATCCTACTCTTTCTTGCTTTTCGTACCAAGCTTGTGTTCGTTCGTGGAGAGCTTTGTTGTAAACTAATCTTACACAGCCCAAAGTGCGCCGCAATAGCGACTCTTGTTCTGGTGTTGGGTAAAATCGAAACGAATAGGCTTTCTCCATATCTCACATTCTAGCATATATCGTGTAAATGCGCTAGTATTTAACAGTAAAGCCAACCTAGAACGGCGGGGTTTCAGACGCAAATTTTCGATGATCGAGAATGGCTTTAGCTTGAATTAAAGCCGATCGCACTTGTTCAAAACCTGTGCCACCATAGCTATTACGGGCCGCTACCACCTGACGAGGAGCGATCGCGTCGTAGATATCGGCCTCAAAAGCTGGATGTAATTCTTGCCATTCGGTCAGGGTTAAATCTTTCAATAACTTACCGGCTGCCAAACTGCTTTTAACGACTTTCCCGACTAAATTATAAGCTTCTCGGAAGGGAATCCCCTTACTGGCTAAATAATCCGCCACATCCGTCGCATTAGAAAAATCCTCCGCGACAGCGTTAGCTAATCGGTCAGTTTTAAATTGAATCCCGGTGGCTAAAAGTACCGTCATCGCTTGCAAACAAATCCGCACGGTTTTAACGCCATCAAATAACGCCTCCTTGTCCTCCTGCAAGTCTTTGTTATAGGCCAGGGGTAAACCCTTCATTAAGGTCAATAACGCCTGTAAATGCCCAAAAACCCGCCCTGTTTTGCCGCGCACCAATTCGGGAACGTCGGGATTTTTTTTCTGGGGCATAATGCTAGATCCCGTGGCACAACTATCGGTGAGAGTGATAAAACTAAATTCTTGGGAAGACCAGAGAATCATTTCTTCGCTCAAACGGCTCAGGTGTACCATAATCAGACTAGCGGCCGTCATGAATTCAATGGCAAAATCCCGATCGCTAACTCCATCGAGACTATTGTTGTACACCTGCTCAAAATCGAGTAAATTGGCGCTGTAATGACGATCGATCGGAAAAGTCGTCCCCGCTAAAGCGCCACATCCTAGGGGCGAAATATTAGTCCTGGCGCGAATTTCTCCTAATCTTTGGTGATCCCGTTCGGCCATTTGAAAATAAGCTAGGAGATGATGGGCTAAACTAATCGGTTGAGCGCGCTGCAGGTGGGTATAACCGGGGATGAGGGTTTCCAGATGGTTTTCGGCGTGATTGACTAAAGCTTGCTGAAAATTGCGAATTTCTTGCCTAATATCATCGATTTGTTGTCTAAGATACAGACGAATATCCGTTCCTACCTGATCGTTTCGCGAACGGGCCGTGTGCAGTTTTTTGCCCACATCTCCCACGATCTCGGTTAAACGACGTTCTACGGCAAAATGCACGTCCTCTTGATCGATGCCGGGGTTAAAGTTGCCGGTGCGGTATTCTTGACGAATTTGTTCCAATCCAGAGACGAGACTATCAGCTTCTGTGGGGGTGATAATACCCGTATAGGCGAGCATTTTAGCGTGAGCGATCGATCCGGTGAGATCATACTCGATTAATTCGATATCAAAGCCAATACTGGCGTTAAATTCTACGATCGTAGGATGGAGACTACCTTCAAAGCGATCGCTCCAAGTTTTCTTTGCTGTCACTGTTTTCGTTAGATTATTGTGGATAAAGTTAACCAAAATATGCTGGGCAGTTTTTAGGGATAATCCGGTGCTGATAGCATTACCGCTTCAGGTTAGAAAAATCTCCAACTCTACAAGCATAAGAATAGCAAGAATTGCTCACTCTGGCTGAAGGCTGATAGGCGAAAAGCTAATAAGAAGTAAAACCTCGAAACATATAACCGACAATCAAACCGATTAATAAGGCCCATGCTTGCCCAGTTTTGACGAAATTTGAGAAGGATTTCTGGACATTCCCGATGATATCCACGTCTTGCTCCGAAATAGTCATCAAGACATTGGTAAGAGGCGAAAAGTCGATCGAGACAGATAGATGATGGAAGATGTCGATCACGATAGAATTCCTCAAAGACGAAAATCTACAGAACAAGTTAACACAAAGAGGAGGTCACTTTCAAGATGATTGAAATTGCTGGTAATAGGATAATAATAAATTGCCCGCTTTTGCTAAATCTTGACCAAAGGCGATAATTCCTTCTTCATGACCACTCATCACTAAAATTTGTTGCTCCTCTAGACGATCTTCTTGACATAAACGGATAATTTCTGCGGCCATTTCTGGGGTTCCATAGGCGATATTTTCTTGAGTAGTCGGCACGCGATACATCAAATTTTGCCACAGGGGGCGATGATGAATATGAATCACCCCATTAATCTGGGGATTCGCTTCATAAATTGCTCCATGGGTGAGAGTTTCCGAAGAAGCGGCAATTGTTCCCCGACAAGTGACCCGATTTTCTCTCCAATCGTAGTCTATAACTGTGGTGTAATGGGATTCATTTAATACCGGGATTCCCCCAGTGTTAGTGCCAGAAATAATAATTTCTTTGTCTATTTTCCCTCGTTGACTCACATTCCCAAAACCGATTCCGTTATCGTATTGACCGATTAATCCCAGTCGATATAGGCGATTGCGCCAATAATTTAATTCTGCAATCTCTGAGCTTGCTAAGGGACGGTCAGGAATCCAAGTACAATTGTATTTAATGTAACCTTCATCAATCATAAATTTTTCTAAAAATATTCGGGATAATTTTGACACACTTTCCGCACAAAGTCCTGGAGAGGATAGGAAATATTAGTGATATAATTATCTTTAATGACTTGGGAGAATAGGGGTAAAACTTCTGTGTCTAAGGCGGGTTTAAATAATTCCATCGGCAGGATTAAATCGGAACCTTCCCGCACATCAATTGTCTCAAAATTGCTGGCTAAAATTAACCAAAGAGGACGCACCCAAAGAGCCGAACGACTTTCGATCACCTGAATTACTTCTCCGTATAAAGTTCGATTTTTGCAGAATAAACTAACAATTTGATGGGGAGTAAATGTGTTCATAGACAATTCTAGTTTTCCTCGATAAGCTAAGACGCATTTTAACCGCTTATTCTTAGATTAGCCGAATCTCCCCCCAATCTCTTTACTCTTGCAAGAGCCAACAGTAAAGAGTGTCTCATCTCAACAAGCAATTTAAATGTGCGGGCAGCTTATCTTTCACTGGTCACTGATTACTGTTTACTGTTTACTGAAAAAAGCTTGCCACTTGCCGCTCCCTTGCCAGATCGGGGGAAAACTCCGTTAGAATACGGGAAGCCGTTTACAAAACGATACAAAATCATGACCGTTGCTTACCCTCGTAAATTCAAGAAGACGATGAGCGCTCGCGACATCATGAAGCGTGTCATTAGCGATCGCGAAATTCATCTTGTCACCCTCAACCGCTACCGCTACAACGAACAACGTAGCTGTAAAGACCTGACCGAACTGATCGAAACCTTAGACGGACAACCGAAAGAACTGATACAGGAGCTTTCCCACCACGTCGCCGATGAGGCGCGCCATGCCTACTGGTTAACCGATTTATTGATCGAATTGGGGGCCGATGTGGGGAAACCGCCGGGGTTGTCCTATATCGACGAATTTGAACGTCTTCTCGATCAAGATCAATTCCAAGGCGAAGAACAAAGGGAAGACCTACTGATTGCGGCCCTAGCGGCAATTAACGTCACGGAAAAACGGGGATGCGAATACTTTGCCGCCCATATCTATGCCCTCAAGGAAGGGGAACAAACCCCAGAAAATCTGAAAATTCAGGAAACGATGGCCAAAATCTTTCCTGAAGAAGCGGGTCATGTGCGTTGGGGCAATCGTTGGTTAGCCAAAATTGCCCAAAAAAGCCCCGAACATCGGCAAAAAGTCGAAAAAGCTAAGGCCAAATACTCAGCGATCGAACAGGCCGCCTATGAATCGGGTATGGATATCACCCTGGGGGCAGAATTGCGCCGCGTCGGTCATTTAATGGAAATCGCCGCCACTATGCCGCTTTGGGAACGTCCTCAATATCTGATGGAACGTTTACCCCAAAGCCTTCTCGACCCGAAATGGCAATTATTCCGGGTAGAAGCGGCTCAAAAAGCCTGGAATCGTGATCCACAAATGTTTATGGAACGCTTTTTGCCGATGTTTTTTAATGCGGACGACAATATCGGCAAAAAAGAGAAAGTCAACTAATTTAACCTTGATTTTCAGGGGCAATCGTTCAGCGATCGCCGAAGAAATGTTCATCGAGGATCGAGAAAATCGGCTATTGTTTTAAATAGGGGTGAATTCTCAGCTTTAGGGCCAGAGAAACACCACTTTTTTACTGTTTATTTTGGCTTTTCTCTTTTAGATTATGCGTCTTTTAGCTGCCTTTGATCGCTATCCCGATAGTGTATCTTTAACCCTAGAACCAGTAGCCACCGACTCGCAAAAATTTGATTTATATTTAACTTTACACCTACAAGCTCAAATTCAATCTCTCCTCGGCGGGGAAATGAAATGGGGACTGAAAGGAGGAAAATTAGATTTTGTTTTAGTTAATTGTCACCTAACACCAAATCCTCTTTCTAGTCAAGAGTTATACATAAATCGTATTAATAATCATCAATGGCGGTTATCGTTCAAAAGTCCTCAGTCAATATTTACAGGAGCGATCAAAAGGATTAACCTAGGAACCGTGAGTGTGGAGGAAGAACCTTATCATCTGACGGTGCAATTTTCGGTGACAGCTTCTGATATCTGTATCACGGAAACATCGGGATTATGGAAACACGATATAAGCCCCAATAAACATAGTATTTTAGAGCGAAAGTTAGCATTTTTCCTGATGGAAAATCAATTTGATGCTTTTTTGAGTCGTATTTCTTTGGGGTCATCGCAAGTAGAATTAGATACTGTTCTAGTTGAACCGAAACCAGCAGCATCAGAAAATTTAGAGAAATTGCCAGCACAAATCGAGGGAATTTATGCTTCTGTTAGTGATGATTTTCTCGAACTGGCCCAATTAGCTGAACTCGATCCCCTAAGGGATTTTACTGGGGCAAATCTCCTAGCAGCGGAATTAAGTGGTATATCTTTAGGTATGGCCAATCTCTATCAAGCTAATCTGCGCGGGGCCAATTTAACCGATGCTGATTTAAGCGAAATTAATGGCAGTCATGCTAGTTTTAAAGGAGCGGATTTAAGCGGAGCCTTATTAGCTAATGCCGATTTAAGTTATGCTGATTTTTACCGTTCTAGTTTGGCTTTAGCTAATTTAATCGGCTCCAATTTAGAAGGAGCTAATTTGGTTGAAGTCAACATCACTCAAGCGAATTTTAGCGGAGCAAAAGTGAAGGGAGCAAAGTTTGCCGATAATGTGGGTATGACCGAGGAATTGCGGGAAAACTTACGCTTGCGCGGAGCTTTCTGCGATTAGTCAACTATTAAGCCTCTAAGATGCTACTAAATCCGCTCACCGCTCACCGAAAATAGCGTTATTGAATAACAAAAGAAGATTAGAGATTTTCCTCGGTATCTATGCCCAATTCCCGCAGTTTAGCCGCTAATTTCGCCGCTTTTTGCTTTTCTTGCTGGACTTGGTTTTCTGCCTCTAAAACCCGATTTTCTGCCTCTACAGCCCGATTTTCTGCCTGTTGTGCCGCTTCTGCGGGAGTGGGTACTAATTCACCTTCGGGGGTAAAATAGCGCAATTTATTGGCAGATAAACCCAAATATAAGCCTAATTGTTGACTCCAGAGCCATCCCTGGGCATTGGGGGTAATCGGTTGATATTGACCGCTAATTAGGGTAAATCCTTGAAATTCTAGGCTTTCTGGGTCAAACCAAAAATAATCGGGAGTGCGAAATATATCTTGATAAATTTGTTTTTTCTCCTCTCGGTCAACTTTGGCGGTACTATCGGAGAGAATTTCGATAATTAAATTGGGATATTTGCCCTCTTCTCGCCAAACTACCCAACTTCTGCGGTTGGGGTTGGAATTTGTCCCCAAAACGACGAAAAAATCAGGACCACGGAAGAATTCTGACTTTTTCTGGTTGGGACTGTAATAAATGGTTAAATTGCCGGCGGCAAAATAATCTTCTCGCTCGCGCCACCACCATTCTAAACACTGAATTAGTAAAATAATTTGTTGTAGATGTAGGTTACTTTCCAAGGGTGGTTCATCACTCCAAAATTGGCCTTGTGGGAAGATTATCTCAGGGTTTACATGAGACTCGACTAGGGGTAAGCTTTCAGCGATAGTCATGGTTTTCCAACAGAGATAGGTCGAGAACTTATTATAAATGATTGAAGGGATTTTTTGAGCAATTGTAGCAGTAGCAATTGAGGTAGAATATTCTTGTTAGTAAATCGCCATTTTCCCCTTAAACAATACCCGATCGCAGGGCAATTACGGCCGCTTGTACTCGGTCGTCCACGGCCAATTTATTCATAATGCCCCGCACATGGGTTTTAATCGTATTGGTACTTAAATAAAGTTGTTCGGCGATTTCAGCATTACTTTTGCCCTCAACAATTAACTTTAAAACCTCCATTTCTCGCTCCGATAAAAGTGCTAGATTGGGATTAGGTTGCACTGCCGGCGGTTTGAGATTATCCATGACTAAACGGGCAATTTGGGGGTCTAAATAGGTGGCTCCGTCCTTAGCTGCTTCAATGGCGGCCAAAAGGCGATCGAGACTCGCTCCCTTGATACAATAGGCATCAGCACCACTAGCCAGAGCTGCGATCACTTCCTGTTGGAGAGTGTGGGAAGTGAGCATGACCACATGAACATTAGCTAAACCCTCCTTAATCTGTTTAGTTGCCGCAATGCCATCGAGACGGGGTAAACCGATGTCCATGACCACTAAATCCGGCCGTAGGGATAGGGCTAATTGTACCCCCGCTAGACCATCACTCGCTTGACCGACAATCTCAAAATCCGGCTGTTCACCGAGCGCTTGTTCTAAACCTAACTGCATTAAAGGATCGTCTTCAACAATTAAAATCCGCATGATCTTTGATTCCTAACGGGAAAATGTACGGTTTTCACCCATCTGCATGAGGCAGAACTACTCCTAGTTTAGGCAATCTGGAGATAGATTAACAGTGACCAGTGACCAGTGACCAGTGACCAGTAAACAGTAAACAGTAAACAGTAATCAGTAATCAGTGAAAAGACAGTGAGAAACTACTATTTAATACTGCCAGCTTAATACATACTGCTCACTTAGAACTCAAATCTGATAACTGATAACTGATGACTGATAACTGATAACTGATAACTGATAACTGAAAATGCTACGGATTTCATCAGATCGGTCTAAAATTGTGCTTGTTGCCCTAGTTTATCTGGGTGTTGGTTGGCTAGGCTATCTCTGCTTAAATTTAGGCTCGCGACCTGCTCCGATTTGGATGAGTGCTGGTATTGGCTTAACTGCGGTTTTTTTAGGGGGAAAAAGGCTAGTTTTAGGCGTTTTTATCGGGGATTTGCTTCTTACCTTCTTTTTAGCGGCCAGTTGGCCCATAGCTCTATTTTCGGCGCTCGGTAGCAGTTTATCGGCTCTGTTAGGGGCGCAATTCTTGCATTATCTGAGATTTTCCGCCACTTTACAGCGCATTCGCGATATCCTTTTACTGGTATTTTTAGCGGCTTTATTAGCCTCGGCAGTCAATGCCACTATCGATACTTTTGCCCGTAGTTGGCTAAATACTTGGGATTGGCGGCAATTTGGACAGTCTTGGGGCATTATCTGGCTCGGAGATAGTACGGGGATATTAATGACCACGCCGCTGCTGTTGCGTTTTTTCTTCAATCATCACTCCTTGCGAGAACCACGGCAACCCCAACGCCTTGGCGAGGCCTTACTTTGTCTGAGTTTGCTAACGGTGGTGACTTCCGTGGTTTTTGGTGATCAACCAAATTTTCTCAACCCCGATTGGAGTATGGTGCAGTACCTCGAATATCTGCCTTTTCCTTTTGTGGTTTGGGCCGCTATGCGTTTTCAGACTTGGGGAGCGGTAATAGCCAATTTTTTAGTATCTATTTTAGCTTTGATGGGATTGGCCAAGGGAATCAGCCCTTTTATCCTACAGGCTCCCGATTATACCAGAGGTGTCTTGATCTTACAAATCTTTTTAGTCATTGTCATGTCAACTTCTCTGTTTTTATCGGCGGCGATTAGCGAAAGACAACAGATCGATCGAGCTTTAAATGAAACTTTAGAAAGAGAACATTTAGTAACACAAGTTGCTTTAAAAGTCCATCAATCTTTAGATATAGATCAGGTTTTAAATACCATTGTTGAGGAAATCAGACATTTTCTCGATGCCGATCAAGTCTATATCGGTCACTGTCAAGAGCGGGGTTGGTCTAAGGTAATCGCTGAGTCCCGTCGTCCCGAGATTCCCTCGCTGATGGGTTGGTTTCCTGAACCAGAATTACTCGAAGAATTGGGACAATTATTTTCTTTAGATAAGTTAATTATTGCTGATAATACCGCTAAGGTGCAAACTCTGCCGACTCTCAAGGGTTATTACGAATACCTGCAAGTTAAATCCTCTTTAGTTTTACCTCTAACGGTTAATAATCAACATTTAGGTGCTTTAGTTGTCCATCAATATTCCCATCCTCGTCATTGGCAAAAAAGCGAGGTCAAATTATTAGAACAGTTAGCCACCCAAGTTTGTATTGCTATCGGCCAAGCGCAACTATATCAGAGGGTGCAAAGCTTGAATAATAATTTAGAACGGGAAGTGGCAGCAAGAACTTTGGAACTGCGGGAAAAAGTCCGGGAAATTCAGCGTTTATACGAAATGAAAACGGTTTTTTTACAGGCAGTATCCCACGATCTTCGCACTTCGATTATGGGATTAGTGATGTTATTAAAAAATTTACAGTGTCGGCAAACAGAAAAAGTAACTATCTCGCGAGCAATGCTCGATCAGGTGGTACGTAGTTGCGATCGACAATTAACTTTAATTAATGCTTTATCAGAAAATCATTTTGCTGAAGAACGGCCTTTAATCTTGCATCGTCAACCTCTATCTTTAAAAGAACAGGTGGAAATTTGGCTCAAAGATTGGCAGAAAGATTTTGATTTATACCAAGCTACTTTTATTAATCTTCTCCCCGATGACTTACCCGCTATTGATGCTGATCCTTGTCAGCTAAGAAGTGTTTTTGAACAATTATTAAATAATGCCTTAAAACATAATCCTCCACCGATTCAATTAGCTTTAGATGCTCGTATTGACCAAGATATGCTCTACTGCACTTTAAGCGATAATGGCATTGGCATGGATGAGGAACAATGTCAACATCTTTTCCATTTATATGTAAGAAATCTTCATAATCAACACCTAACGGGAATCGGTTTAGGTTCCTACCAATGTCGGCAAATAATCGAGGCTCACTCTGGGAGAATTGGGGTAAAAAGTACCCCGCGGGTTGGCTCACAGTTTTGGTTTACTTTACCCCTTGCCCATCAAAATTCTAGAGTGATTAAGCAGGAGTTAGTCAACAGTAATTAGTGATTTTTAACAGGATCGAGATAATCATGCTTACTCGTCAATCTGGGGTTAGATTTGCTTTAGGTTTATTGATTATTTTCAATATTTTCTATTTTGTCCATCTCGCCTACTATAGTTATGTTTGGCACGATGAATCTTTGGTCTTACTCCATCTTTCTGGTTACACACCCGAACAGTTAATTAACTATCTGTTCGATGGACAAATTAAATCTACAGAACAACTCTGGCAATTTCAAGGGGTTAATTCCGTGAAAGGTTTTCCTGATACCTTAGCCTCTCTTTATACTAGCTCGAATTACGATCTACCTCTCTATTATAGTTTCCTCTGGTTTTTAGCAAGGTTATCGGGCAATTCTTATCTAGTCTTAAGAGGATTTTCGGTAATTATTTGGCTTGGCATTTTATGGAGTTTTTACCATTTGGCTCTGACTTTATTTAAAAATAAAAACGCCGCTTTAATCGCCACTACACTTATCTTCTTTTCCCCGCGTTTTACTGGTTATGCTCTAGGAATTGGGGAATACGGACTATATGTTTTCTGTTCGATACTTTCTAGCTGGTTATTTCTCAAAGCTATTGATTCCTCGCAACCAAAAAAAGATTGGTTTTTCTATAGTTTATCCCTAATCGCTGGTTTATATACCCATGTTTTCTTTATCTTTGTTCTAGTAGTCCATAGCCTATATTTTCTGTTGCAGCTGAATTCTTTTAACTCTTTAACCAAAAAATACTATAGCATCAGCTTACTTGCTTCTCTGTGGATTTATTCAATTTGGTTAACCCGGATTTTTACTGGTCGATTTACTATCTTTGGATGGTCAAAAGGCAGTTTACCCCTAGAGGTACTTTGGCAAATATGGGTAAGAATGATCGCTCGCTTATTTTATAATTTTAGTTTAGCCAATCCCACCATCAACCCTATTATTGAATACTGCCTAATTATCCTCGTCATCATCTCCTTTATTTATCTGGGTAAAAAAGCCGATAAAAAAGTTTTTACCCTGATTATTCTCCTGACAATTATCCCATTTTTCTCTCTTTTAGCGTGGGATCTAATCAGAGGATTTCGCTACACGGCTGTGGGCAGATTTTACTTACCGAGTTTTCTCGGTATGCTGCTGGCAGTTACCTTTTTACTAAGCAACGGATTACAGCAGCGCCAAGGCTGGGCAAAAATTCTCTTCATATTATTGCTAGTTTTCGGATTAATTGCCAAAATTCCCTATCCACCGCTGGCAACTAGATATGTGGGCTATGGTAGTAATATTCCCAACGCTTATACAATGATTAATCGCAGTCAAAAACCTCTAATTATTTCAGAACATTGGTTAGATACCTTGCCCCTTATCCATACTACTGATGCTAAGACAAAGTATTTATTTGTTCAGTCGAACCCTAAAGTTTCCATCCCATCCTTAAAAAATCAATTTACCGATATTTATCTCCTCAATCCTTCCCCTAGTCTCAGACAATATTTAGATGACCGGTCTATAAAATTATCCCCTACGGAAAATCAAGCCTTTTGGCGAATTGATTAAAAAACCATTGACCCCTCTTGCCAAAACAGACCACAACCTGATAGACTAGATAAACCAAGGCTTCAGGGAATAGAATTGGGCAGTTCATCCCTAAGAGGGATTGACTTTTACAAAGTTTTATGCTTGCTCAACTGGAGAGTCCCCGAAATCTGGTGATTAAGAGTTTTAGCCTCTTGGCTACCGGACTGACTAAGCAGACCTAACAAATTCAACTGTATGATACCGAGTCAAGACATCGGCGAGGCAGTAGATTCAGTCAGAAAAACTGACGCACAAGACTTCTCTAATTTAATGCCTAGACCTGGCTGGCAACAAGTGGCGGGTTTAGGTAGAGACTGTTTTTGGTATTGAACCCCGATTCTTTTCGTTCTTTACCGGTTTTAGTGATTGCCAATAGGGATTTTAAGCCCGTAATTGGTTGAAAATTTCTATTTATTCGCAAAAATTCCCAGTCGCTCCCTGTACTAATCCTAGGGATCGACTTCATGATCAGTAATTTTCCCCAACCAATTCTCTGGAAATCAGCTTCCAGAACAATTTAGTTATTTTATGAGTAGCAATGCCTTAACCAATCGTGAACATCTAATCGAACTGTATAATCGAGGAGAACGCAACTTTGCGGAAGTCAGACTTAGCGGAGTCAATTTAAAGAGACAGTGTTTAAACCAGATTAACCTAAGTCATAGTTACTTAAAACGAGCCAATTTAGCCGAAGCTTGTTTAATTAACGCTAATTTCAAGGACGCTGCCCTCGAAGAAGTCAATTTAAGCAAAGCTTGTCTTATCGATGCTAACCTGACTAAAGCCGACCTTTCTGGGGCAAATTTGCGCCAAAGTAACCTAAGCGGCGCAATTTTGAGTAATACCATTCTCAAAAAGGCTGATTTAAGTTCTGCCTGTTTAATTCACAGTAGCTTACTTTTTGCTCAACTGTTCAAAGCGAATCTCGAAGCGGCTAATCTCACCTCAGCCACTTTAACCCATGCCATGGCGGGGAAAGCTAACCTAAAACGGGCTATTCTCACTCGTGCTATTCTTAGCTCTGCTAATCTTAGCCATGCTAACTTAAAAGAGGCTAACCTAATTCGAGCCTATCTCTATCAAGCTAATCTGGAAAACTGCCATCTTCAATACGCCGACCTCAGCTATGCCGATTTGCGCGGGGCGGATTTACGCGGGGCGGATTTACGTTATGCTAACCTCGAAGGTGCTAATCTGACGGGAGCTAACCTCAATTGTAGCGATTTTGAGGGAGCTAACTTAACCGGAGCCGATTTAAGCAAAACTGACGCTAATAAAGCCAATTTTCGCCAGGCTAACTTAACCGGTTGTAATCTGCTCGGTGCTAATTTAGCCTCCGCTAACCTTTCTGGTGCTAATCTACACCAAGCGGGATTACTCTTGAGTTATTTAGTGGGAAGCAATCTTAAACGAGCTAATCTCAAACAAGCTAACTTAATTGGGGCGATTTTAACCGAAAATAATCTTCTTTCTGCTTCCCTCGAAGAAACTATTCTTCCTAACGGTAGTCGCGGTAATCTCCTTTCCTAAATAGGGTTTGCGGCAAAAAGTTTTTCGTGGGGGTAGGGTGTGGGGTGTGGGGTATAGGGTTTTAGCGATTTTCAGGTGGTCAATTACCTAATTTTCAGGCAAAAAGTGCCTGAATTTTCCCCCCAATCACTCCTAGCTAAGGCACTTTTTGAGGGGAAAAAAGTCGAAAAGCCTTATCCAACAAGGTTTTTATATTTATTCAGCCAACCCCAACTATAGTGTAAGGAAGGCTTAAACGCCTTCCTTTTTGGCTAGGGACAAAGGCGATTATGTCCCGTTTTGTATAGCTCTAACCTGTTCAACCTCTAATTCTAAGGCGGATGCGACTTGCTCAACACTTAACCCTAAGGCTAACAAACGAGAGACCGCCTCTAATGCCTTGTTTAGTCTGCCTTGCTCAATGCCTTGCTCAATGCCTTGCTCGCGACCTTCCTGACGCGCTTCCTCGCGCACATCTTGAAAATACTGAGTTTGTTTTAATTCATCTAAACTAAACATAGTTTCTATCTCCCGACGATTGAGAAGCGGTA
>NZ_JADBSA010000258.1:0-4639 GCF_020246945.1 Microcystis sp. M113S1
AGGCCGAATTTGAAGTCTTTTCTGAACGAAACCCCCTACTATCTGTGGTCAAGGTTCAGTTTTTAGCTTGGTTATCGCTTTTTCCATTGTAGCTTAAAGCCGTCCTAAAAGGACGGGGTTTTAACCCAAATTTTCGATAAGGGGGATCGGGACGAAGAAAAAATTTTTTACCTTGGCAATCGTCTATCTCAATTCTGTCACCTCATTTGCCTCGTTAGGGAGTAGGATGTTTTACCGGTAAGGGGTTCTTCGGTATAGTTAGGCGTGGAGTTATATCCAATCGCTAACAAGGGTAACGTTAGGGTCAGAATTGCGATCATGGTTCCGAGTAAATTGGCCCACCTATGACTAGGAGGTTCGGAAGTCTTCCCTGACGGGTTGCTTGATTCCATAAAGGGGTCGTGTTGAACTCGACAAGTAAAGAATACGAGAGATATATAGAGCATTAAGCTATCGGCCTTGAGCTTTTAGCAAATTACTGCTATTTTTTGCCTTTGGGCTTGGTTAACGTCTCGTTAGAAAGCGAAACATTAACAGCAATATTCCCCCTACTAATTATATTTTACCCATTTTTTTCCAGGAGTTCCCTCTGATACTTTTCTTGACGATCTCTCCAGATCATGGTCTGTTGGTGTTCGCCCCTGTTACACTTTACGCTGGGGAGCATCTCATTTATGCAAGTGAGTAATTATATTTGCCCCTAAAACTGTTTTCTAGCAAGGCTTTCAAAATAGCTTGACATAAAAACCTGATTTGGGGGTTACAAAGGTGAGATGCTCCCGTTACACTGTTACGCTGTGGGTGCAAGCACAGCTTCCTTGTCTGATCCCGAAATCAAGTTGTTTACTACTCAATCCACAAAAAAAATGTCTGAAAAGCCCAAATATTAAGCGATTCAAACATTTTCTCATTGCAATCGGAGGGTGATATTGACTTTATGTCTTAACTTCGAGCTTACGATAGAAAGCTGGCTGTTAATGTAGCCTATTTAACCAAAACATCGATTTTTTGCTTATTTATCGGGATAGAAAATGACCTTTTCTTAAAATTATCGGAGTTTAGAGATAATTGGTTAGCTAATCTCCCAATAAGCCAGGCCCCAGAGACCAGCAAGGCATCCTCAAGCCTTCATTTGTCCTTCCTAGGCATGGACGGCGATCGCCGAGAGCGGAGTTAATACACCAATATGGATATCATAACTCGATCGAGGGAGAAAAACCAAGAACCTGCGAGAAAATTGCCGATTTCTCCCGGCCAAGATTACTGCTCAGATCGCCCTAGATTATGCCGTCAGTCATTCTTCAGCGAGAAACCACCTCGCTAGAGGATTCTGATTCTAGGGGGAGAGAGGGTTTAATTATCCCGTATTTTGTCTCCTCTGGTGTCACTTGACGGATAACCTCCAAAGCTTCCTTGATCATTACTGCCATGGGAACTGCGACAATTACCCCCAGTAAACCGCCCACTCGCGCCCCCGTCAAGACC
This sequence comes from Microcystis sp. M113S1, assembly GCF_020246945.1. Lineage (NCBI taxonomy): Bacteria > Bacillati > Cyanobacteriota > Cyanophyceae > Chroococcales > Microcystaceae > Microcystis > Microcystis sp. M113S1. The sequence goes on from NZ_JADBSA010000258.1 coordinate 1,486, forward strand.
GAGACCAACACCCAAAAGGGATTTAACCCGGTGACACTGCCCAAAATCCGGGGAGCAATGCCATTTTCGACAATTTGCTGCACCACTACAGCCACGGCTAAAACTTGTAGAGCTAAACCAATATCGCGCAAAGCTAGTAAAGCTGTCACCGTGACAATGCCTACAGTTCCCCCAAAAGGGATTAAGGCCATGGTACCAATCAACAGACCGAATAGGAGACCAAAAGGGACTTTAATCGATAAAAATGCCGTGACTAATCCCAGGGCCATGCAGGTGGCGCAAATTACCTGTCCGACAAAGTAATTCTGAAAACTTAAGCGTAGGGTTAGGGAAAAGGGTTGTTGGACGGGTTTGGGCAACCATTGGATAATACTCCTCCAGATATCGGGACTGTGGAGAAGTAGATAAAAGGTGAGGATAATAGTTAACAGCACATCAAGCACTCGCACCACGGTAAAAACGGTGAGATTAAGGGCTAAATTAACGCTTCTTCCCGCTAGAATTTGCAATTCTGCCCCTAAACGACTGTTAAACTGAGCGATAACACCATCGAAACTGATCGGAATCGGCAGATTCATCATGTCGATTTTGGTATCTAGTTGCATCAGTTGGCGCTGTCCCGAGTCTAACCATTCTGGCAATCTATTGACAAATTGCTGTGCTTGGGTGAAGACTAAGGGAACTAGGGTTATTCCCACGGCCACAAAAATTAAAATCGTGATCAGGGAAACCACGATCGCAGCTAAACCCCGTTTTAATCCCTGACGTTCCAACCAAGTCACCGGATAACCCAAGAGAAAAGATAGAACGGCCGCTATCAGTAAAATAACAAATAAAGATTCAAAATAGCCAAAAATTGCCGATAATGCCCAGGCATTCAGGACGATAAGTGGTGCAGCTAGAGCAATCACCAGTAAGCGGGATAAGGAATTCAGGGATTGCCACCACGTCTGAATCCAATTGCGTTTCGGGGGAACGACTTTAACTTCCACCATGAAGCCTCTTAAAAGGTTTGTTTCAACACTTGTATTCTGACAGATCGAAGCCTAACCCGCTAACTCAACCGGGGGAAGTGGGAAGATGGGGTGTGGGATGCTGACAGGCGTAGGATTATTACAACAACCTTATGGGTGTAACGGGGGCATCCTGCCGACATTTAAGGTGAACGGATCCGTTAGGCTGTAGATCTAGTCACTCCATACTTGACAAGACAATGCAGTTGCATTACCATCAAGGTCTAGTTTTTACAGACAGGCTTAGAGGTCGCTATGGCTGCAACGATAGCCCCATGCCTGGAATCCACTCTTACTGATCGCTATCAGACTACAATTCCCGATTCTGTTCGCAAAGCCCTTGGCTTGAATAAGCGTGATAAAATCTGCTACAACATACAGGCCGACGGCAAAGTATGGATTTCCTGGGCTGATGGGGCAGAAGAAAATGATCCAGTGCTTGGGAAATTTCTGAATTTTCTTGCACAAGATCTGGAACAGAACCCTCAACACCCTCCAGATGATTGGCATGACCTACTCAAAGAGGCGAAAAGTGCAATTAGCCGTTTACGGGAAGCTGCTGAAACCGAAATTTAATGATAGATATGTCTGGACTTCCCCCATACAGAAATACTAAAAAATTAACAAAACCCTTATGGAGCTTCTCAGAAAAAATTGAAAAGAGGCCACTGGGTACATTTTTCGCTTGAAAATGTCTGTACCGTTGACTGTATCTGGAGTGGAGCGATGACCTAGAGTTGGCTTTATAGCGATCGCTAACTTGATTGTAACAGATAGTGTCATCAATCTCTAGAGTCAGCGATTCCCTCTGTAGCCATGTTTAGATAGCTAGTACATTTACACTGGAGAAGTTCAGTTCTATCAAACAATTTTAGTTATCTTTTGACAAAAATTAGATAAATTGGCTTTTTTATCTAAAAACTCTAGTAATTCAGCTAGAGATTTTTGAGGATTTTTATATTTCTTGACTTGCCTATTTAGACTGAATTTAATTTCTTCGGGATATTCATCAAACAAATTACTTAAAAAAGTATCAGGAGATTGAGCCTTTATACCCCAAGTTTCTAAAGCTGACAGTGAAAAGTCGGTAATATTATTAGTTAAAATTAGATTAGCTTTAGCCATAACAGCAGTTGCTAAAACATGACGATCTTTTAAGTCGTTTGTCATTAACTCAATTAAACCAGATGGCACTTCAACCATGGCTTCGGGAAAAGCTGCTTTCATTGTCTCCACTAAATTAAGGGCTTTTATTGAAGTTATATTATATCGATTAATCAGATTGCGGGTTGTTCCTTCTAAAATTAATTTCGACCAGTAAGGCGAGTATAAACCTTGCCAAGCAATTGATAATAAAGTATCGCGTAAATACTAAGGAATAAGAACACAAGCATCTAAAACAACCCTAGGCTCTGCTGTCATCTAGGTTTAATTCCTCATCTTTTCTGTATAGTCCTTCCGCTTCAGTCATGGCTACAAGGTGATTTAAAATTTGTTCTCTTTCTCGATATTTTTTTTCTTTATATATTAGCAAATCTTCTCGTTTTATTCGTCGAACACTGCCTACATTAGTCGATAAAATTTGCCCCTGTTCTAGTAATTTTATTAGATAAGAGTTAGAAACATTTAACAAATTAGCCGCTTCTTCTATAGTTAAATCCTGATGGGTAACATTTAACTGAATTACCTGTCCCGATGCTAAGGCAGCTACACTGTAACGAAGTACCATTAAAACCAATTCGGGAATATAGACATTTTCTCCCTGTTCAGTGACGAGTCTCGTCGGTATTTCTCTATTAAGCAGCTGATTTAATTGGGTTATTTGTTCAGTTTCTTCGGGTTCGACAACAAAATGAGTTGGGTCAAAATTAGAATATTTACTCATATCAGAGAATGACTCCACGCATTTATCGAAAATTTGGGTTAAAACCCCGTCCTTTTAGGACGGCTTTAAGCTACAATGGAAAAAGCGATAACCAAGCTAAAAACTGAACCTTGACCACAGATAGTAAGGGGTTTCGTTCAGAAAAGACTTCAAATTCGGCCTTGAACGAGTAAAACTTTCTAGGAAATAAGGTTGAACATGAGATTTTTTCGACTTGTTCAAAGTGGCCGTCCGGCATTCGGACACTGAAAACGGA
>NZ_JADBSA010000259.1:0-6705 GCF_020246945.1 Microcystis sp. M113S1
CTTCATCGTCAGACTCTCTGCTATTCAAAATGTGTCAAAATGTTAGAAAATTCCCTACCGCTTCTAATTCATTACCTTAAGTTTAAGGATGTTCCAGTTCCCTACACTTTTGCTTGATTCATCTTTACATCTGACAACGCCCTATTTTAAGACTAAAAACAAAGACTACTATCTAGACGCTCTAACTATTGCCTTAACTTATCTAGGGTTAGGATATTCCTATCAGATTTCTGGTGATACTTCTGCCAAACAGGATAAAGTCAAGAAATCCTGGAAAGGGTCCGATTTAATGCGCTCTCACTTGTATGCTCACGCAATGGTTACTATTTGTCCTAATAAACCTGCTAAAACTGAGATTATTGGCAAGCTTAAGCATTCTTGGCTTAATCCCCGGATTCATATCTATTACGACCACGAAAATGGTCAAAGAATCGAAAAAAGGAAAGAATTACCCAGCTTTAAGGCACTGGGTAAGGATGGTATGTGTCGCTTGCTGTTTTACGAAACTAGACTTTTGTATCAGCTTTTAACGGACAATTTGGTAAAGTGATGTAGTCCCTAATACAAAAGTTTTACCCTTACTGGGATAGTGTCCACGGTCCGGGACAGGGGAAATCTTAAAAAAGATACGGGAAAAAAAGCTGTTCTTGAGGGCAATAGTCCAGAATGGCAGGTAAGACCGAGTAAAAAGGGGAAAGGAAAAAGTAAAAAGGATAACCTTTGACTGTATAGCGTTTCTTAGAGGGATGAAGTATGACCTGCTTCTCAGTTGATATTACTGCAATCTCTACCCAAAAAATCAGCCCATAATTAACAAAAACTAGATTTTTCAAGGTCAAAACTATGTGTTTAGGCATACCGGGACAAATTACAGCAATTATTGATGAAAACCATAATCTCGCTCTCGTCGATGTGGGGGGTGTAAAAAGAGAAGTAAATATCGCTTGCATTGTTGATGAAGACCATCCCGCTAATACTTGTCTAGGGGATTGGGTATTAGTTCATGTGGGTTTTGCCATGAATCGAATTGATGAAAATGAGGCGCAAGAAACCTTGAATTTATTAACACAATTATTGGAATTAGAGGAAGAATTTAATCATAATTAATGTTCTTAATTAGTTAGCCACCAATTAATTCTGTTGTCTATCTTAAGAAATGTAAATTACGGCAATTATTACTGACGACCGACGACCGACGACCGGCTCCACAATTAACTTTACTTTTGTCCAACCACTTATAGAGAGAAAGCTTGTTATGAAATACGTTGATGAATTTCGTGATCCGGTTAAAGCGGCAGGATTAATTCAACAAATTGAACAATTATCGATAAGAATCTCTGAAAAGCGGGAAAAAGTTACTAAAATTATGGAGGTTTGTGGGGGTCATACCCACTCAATTTTTAAATACGGTATCGAGGCAATACTTCCCGAAACTATCGAATTAATTCATGGTCCTGGATGTCCCGTTTGTGTGATGCCGCGAGGTCGTTTAGATGATGCCATTTTTCTCGCACAACAACCGAACGTAATTCTGACAACTTTTGGCGATACTATGCGTGTCCCCGGTTCCCATTTGAGTCTGCTGCAAGCACGAGCAAAAGGTGATGATATTCGCCTGGTTTATTCTCCTCGCGATGCCTTAAAAATTGCCAGAGAAAATCTCGATAAAGAAGTAATATTTCTAGCATTAGGTTTTGAAACAACCGTTCCTAGCACAGCTTTAACTGTTTTAGAAGCGCAAAGAGATGGTATCACTAATTTTAGTTTATTTTCTAATCATGTGGTGATTATTCCCGCTCTGAAAGCTTTGTTAGATAACCCAGATTTACAGTTAGACGGTTTTGTTGGTCCCGGTCATGTTAGCATGGTAATTGGCACAGAACCCTATCAAGTTATTGCCCAAGAATATCATAAACCTGTGGTAGTTTCTGGGTTTGAACCTTTGGATATTCTGCAATCAATTTGGATGGTATTAAAACAATTAGATGAGCAGAGATGTGAGATCGAAAATCAGTACGATCGAGTGGTACAAAATCAAGGAAATAGAGTCGCTTTATCGGCAATCGACCAAGTTTTTGAACTGCGAGATCAGTTTGAATGGCGAGGTTTAGGAGAAATTGCTCAAGGAGGGTTAAAAATGCGAGATGAGTACAGTAATTTTGATGCGGAGAAGAAATTTACTTTACCCAATCAGCGCGTTAAAGATCACAAAGCTTGTCAGTGTGGCGAAATTCTTAAAGGTGTTTTAAAACCCTGGGAATGTAAAGTATTTGGTACTGCTTGTACTCCCGAACATCCCATCGGCACTTGTATGGTTTCTAGTGAAGGTGCTTGTGCCGCTTATTATAAGTATGGTAGAAATCAGTAAATTTTTTTACTGATTAGGTTCCTTTCCGGTGAGGAAACGCTAGAATTCTCACCAGAAAAAATTAACAATCTCTCGGTGATAAAAAAAATGAAAATCAAAAATAATCTGGGTTTATTTGGCTTAACTATCTCTCTGCTGCTAGTTATCGCTTCGGAAATTGTTCTTGCTTCCCAAGAACAAACCCTAGAACTGCAACCAAGTCAACCCCCCAGCGCCGATTTTTTCAAACCCGTAACCAATCTAATTAAAGATTTAAACAATCAGGGAGTAACTATCACCGATCCCAATGATCCCATGGCGGTGCGCTACCGAGTCAATTCCCCCTGTCGCGGTTGTTCAGTTTATCTAGGCACGGGAGTTGCCAATCCTCGCACCCAGACTAATAATAATGGCATGGGAATCAATTTTGGTCTTGGTTTCACCATGCCCTTTTCACCCTAAATGCCGATGACATATTTACGCCATTCCTGATTGTGATTCTCCCTGGTGTGCTTTAATAGCTCAAAGTGGAGACTGCTGTAGGGACGACGGGGTTGGGCGCGCAGGGACATATTGGCCTCTTTTGGTGTACGATTGCCCTTATGCACATTACAACGCACACAAGCCGCCACTAAATTCTCCCAGGTATCACCCCCTCCGCGAGAACGGGGAATCACATGATCGATGGTTAATTGTTCACCTCGGTAGAGACAGTATTGACAGGTGTGATGATCTCGTTCGAGAATATTACGACGGGTTAAAGGAATTTCCTTGTAGGGAACACGGACGTATTGCCTAAGACGGATAACAGAAGGCAAGGGTAAGTCACGACAAACCACTTTTCCGTTATGTTCTAGGGATTCAGCTTTTCCTTTCAACAATAAAACGATTGCGCGCCGCCAACTGGTAATATTTAGCGGTTCGTAGGAGGCATTCAACACGAGAACCTTGCTCATAGGTGTCTGGAGATCGCTTGAATTTACCCCGAATGGTAGCACAGATCACTGAGATTGGAACCTATTATTCAGTTTTGGAGAACTGGGGAGCTTTTTTCAGTTATCGGTAAACAGCCTTTCGTCCGGGGATGATGCCAAATCCCCTCATACCTCTTATTACCAGGCGACGACCGACGAGCGATAACTAATTTTTGATAAGCTAAAAGACAGTTAATTATAATTTCGTCGTCAATCCTATGATTTTGCCAGGTAGTACCGTTCGAGTCACCAATCCCGATGATACCTACTATAAATTTGAAGGTTTAGCCCAGCGTTTAAGCGATGGGAAAGTGGCCGTTCTTTTTGAGGGGGGTAACTGGGATAAGTTAGTTACCTTTAATCTCTCGGAATTAGAAGAAGTAATTATTGCCCCCGCTAAAGGCAAAAAATAACCATGCGTCCACCCTTACCGCAATTGGCCACGGATAACCGCCATCCCGATCATATCGCCGAAGTTATCGAGACGACGACGACCGAGTTTTTAGCGCAATGTTTGGAACCAGAGGAGTTAAACTTTCCTTTTATGCCCGCTTTTGGTAGTTGGGTAAAAGCCTACGATGAAGAAACGGGTAATAAGATTTTTGGGATTGTCACCTTTGCCACCACTGCACCCATCGATTCGGTACATCGCGCTAGAGCTTTGGGGTTGTCTTTGGCTGAATTGCGGGAACAACAGCCGCAGATTTTCGCTATGTTAAAAACGGAATTTCGGGCAACTATTGTCGGTTTTGAAACCCTGCCAGGACAATTTAATGGCAATGGTGCCGGGCGAGGTTATATCTATCAATATATTCCTCCCCGTCCCCCACAAATTCATCAGGCCGTTTATCAATGTGAGTCGTTAGAAGTGGTTTATTTTAGTGAACAATTAGACTTTTTAAGAATTTTATTACAGGTCAAGAATACTCCCGTGGAAGCTTTGGCAGCTGCTTCTATCCGTCAGATGTATCAATTGCGTCAAGCCGATCGACAATGGTTAGTGAATGTGGGCAGACAGTTAAGTGTTTTACTTAAAGATGATTATGATCGCTTGCGTTATATTCTCAGTCAAATTCATATTCACGCTTAGATGATTCGGCGTTGCTGATTTTAATTAGGGTCTGCTGAATAAATCTAAAAACCTTGTTGGGTAAGACTTTTAGACTTTTTGTCAATCAAAAAGTCCCCGGCATGGGAGTGATCAGGGGGAAAATTGAGGTACTTTTTCCCTGAAAATTAGGTAGTTGACCACCTGAAAATCGGTAAAACCCTACACCCCACACCCCACACCCCACACCCTACCCCCACCGAAAAACTTTTTGCCGCAAACCCTAGTTAGTTCTAAATAGTTGACTAGACAAAAAATGTCGATATAATGAATGTTTATACGGTAACTCTCGCTATTTTCATCCTTGATTGTAAATTCTAGATAGTTTAATTGATCGCCCCTCAATAAAATGGCAATACAAACAACCTTTGCAGAGATTCTAGAAGCAGCCGAGCAACTTCCCCTTGAAGATCAAGAAAATCTCATTCATATTTTACAGAATCGTCTTCGAGATCAAAAAAGAACCGAGTTGGTTAGAGATGTTCAAGAAGCTCAACAAGAATTTGCACAAGGTCAATGTCAACCCATGACACCTGAACAAATCATGGAGGAAATTCTTTCGTGAATTTTGTTTTATTACGCTCCAATATATTTATTAGAAATGCTCGAAAAATTGTCAAAAAACAGCCTTTTTTAGCTCAAAATATCTGAGAAACTTTAGATTTATTATGCGTAGATCCATTTCAACCTCGATTAAGAACCCACAAATTAAAAGGAGAGCTTAAAGACTCTTATGCTTGCAGTGTGGGCTATGATTTAAGAATTGTCTTTAAATTCGTTGAATATGAGCAGAAACAGGCAATTCTTTTGGAATCAATTGGGACTCACGATGAAGTTTATTAGTGCGGATGATTATTGCGCTCAGTCTGGAGAAAACGAACCAGAATCAAGATAAAAAACCTAAGATGCTTCATTAACATATATTTCAGCCTTTTTGAGGGCAATTTGCCATTCTAAGTCAGCTATTTCTCGATCGAGTTCGACAATTTCACTATTAACTTGCTTTAAATCGGCGATAATTTCTTGTTTACTGCGTTTTCTACCGTAGATAGCCAGTTCATCCTGTTGTAATTTCTCAAGGATAGAGTCTAGGGAACCGGTTAAATCGGCCGAGGGATTGTCCATAATACCTAAACGCATTAAGACCTGTACCGCTTTGACAACGTCTTGCTGATAGGCTTCTCTAGAAGGGTAATCTTGGGGTTTTTTGAGATTTAAAGCGTCAATGATATTCATATTCCATCTGCCCCATACAACAATCAGAAATTTTTGTCTGTTACAATTTATACAAAATGCCGTGGGATTACCCCGACTGAAAACTCAAATCCGATTAGTGATCACTGATCACTGATTGCTGATAAGATTGTTACGAAAATATAAACACGAAATTCTATAGTTAGCCATGACCCAAAACGGAAGCTCGAAGTCGATCGTTGTCTCTCCCTCGATCCTATCGGCGGATTTTAGTAAATTAGGAGCCGATATCGAGGCTGTGGATAAGGCAGGAGCCGATTGGATTCACGTTGATGTGATGGATGGTCGTTTTGTCCCGAATATCACCATTGGACCCCTGATTGTCTCCGCTATTCGTCCCTATACGAAAAAACCTTTAGATGTGCATTTAATGATCGTGGAACCGGAAAAATATGTGGCTGACTTTGCGAAAGCGGGTGCTGACATTATTTCTGTTCACGCTGAACATAATGCTTCTCCCCACCTCCATCGTACTCTTTGCCAAATCCGCGAACTCGGCAAACAAGCGGGTGTGGTATTAAATCCCTCCACTCCCCTAGATTTAATCGAATATGTGCTGCATTTGTGCGATTTAGTCTTAATTATGAGCGTTAACCCCGGTTTTGGTGGCCAGAGTTTTATCCCAGAAGTTGTCCCCAAAATCCGTCAATTACGCCAAATGTGCGATGAAAGAGGCTTGGATCCCTGGATTGAAGTGGATGGCGGCTTAAAACCGGCTAATACTTGGCAAGTTCTCGAAGCGGGTGCTAATGCGATTGTAGCAGGTTCGGCGGTATTTAATGCCCCCGATTACGCGACGGCGATCGAAGGTATCCGTAACAGCAAACGTCCCCAACCTCAATTAGCCACCGTTTAATTGCCGCAGGGGTGGGTTAGCTGTTGACTAATTAGGGTCTGCTGAATAAATCTAAAAACCTTGTTGGGTAAGACTTTTAGACTTTTTGTCAATCAAAAAGTACCAGGCATGGGAGTGATCAGGGGGAAAATTCAGGTACTTTTTCCCTGAAAATTAGGTAGTTGAC
>NZ_JADBSA010000026.1:0-2556 GCF_020246945.1 Microcystis sp. M113S1
AAGTGGTTGTGGTCATAAACATTTTTAGATTGAGAATTAGCCAAATTTACCACTATAGCATCCGGCTTTCTCCACAGCTTATAACTAGGGTTTGCTGAAAAAGTTTTTCGGTGGGGGTTGGGGGTTGGGGGTTGGGGGTTGGGGGTTGGGGGTTGGGGGTTGGGGGTTGGGGTGTAGGGTTTTACCGATTTTCAGGTGGCCAATTACCTAATTTTCAGGGAAAAAGTACCTCAATTTTCCCCCCGATCACTCCCATGCCTGGTACTTTTTAATTGACAAAAAGTCTAAAGATATTATCCAACAAGGTTTTTAGATTTATTCAGCAAGCCCTAGCTAGAGACACGATGAAGTAATTCAAGTCAAGTAGAAAGTTTACTCATGGCCTAAAAAATCGTGATTAGAAACTAAACAAAGGTGATGAAACGGTGAAAAATTATCATTACTTAACCGAGAAAATTTCTTCAAAGTAACTGTTGATTGAGTAAGGATGCTGTAACTATTTTTATCTCTTGATCGCTTTTGCTTGTCCATCTACAGAGATTTAGCAATAGTTTTTGTCTAAGAGATTTTTCCTAGAAGCATAACAGTTTTGAGGAGTCGATATGTAGGGTCGATATTTGCTCTGTCTTTGGGATGACTTTTGCTGGTCTTCTGCCGAGATTGACAGAAGAGAGGTAAAATCGACTCTGTGGGGATGTCAACGGCATCTCTGATTTTTAATAGGGGATGATTTAACTGCTCCGACAATCGATCGAGTGTTAAACCTAAGCCGCTAAACTGAAAATAGCTGCTTGTCCTTGCTTCTTATCGGCCGGATTGTAAAATAATGCAAATTTATCTTGACTATAGCGCCACTACCCCCACTCATCCCCAAGTAATCGAGCGAGTTGCCACTATTCTCCGGCATGATTGGGGCAATCCCTCCAGTTTACACACTTGGGGACAGGATACCGCGACAGTCATCGAAATGGCCAGAGAACAGGTGGCAGGGTTAATTAATGCCAATCCAGACCAGATTATCTTTACTTCTGGCGGCACAGAAGCCGATAATTTAGCGATTATCGGGGTCGCTCAACAGTATAACCGCCCCCGTCATATTATTATTTCTAGTGTGGAACATTCGGCGATCGCTGAACCCTGTAAACAATTAGAGCAGCAAGGTTGGCAAATTACTCGTCTTCCCGTCAATCGTCAAGGTAGGGTCGATCCTTTAGACCTAAAAGCCGCAATTCAAAGCGATACGGTCTTAATTTCCATTATTTACGGACAAAGCGAGGTGGGAACCCTACAACCGATTGAAGAATTGGGCAGCATTGCCACAGAGAGGGGAGTGCTTTTTCACACCGACGCGGTGCAGGTGGCGGCAAGATGTGCGATTGATGTGCGGAAACTGCCGGTGGATTTATTATCTCTTTCTAGCCATAAAATTTATGGAATGCAAGGATCGGGAGCTTTATACATCAGAGCGGGTGTCGATATTTTACCATTACTGCGGGGCGGTGGCCAGGAAAAAGGTCTGCGATCGGGAACCCAAGCCGTACCAGCGATCGCATCTTTCGGTTTAGCGGCCGAATTAGCCCAAAAAGATTTAATTAGCGAAAAAATGCGTTTAATGGCCTTGCGAGATCGATTATTTGACCTCTTAGCCGATTATCCTTATCTGCTGCCCACAGGAGACCGATTCTATCGTTTACCCCACCACGTCAGCTTTATTGTCCGTCCAGACGATGACAGTCACATCACGGGAAAACAGCTAGTTCGTCAGCTTAATTTAGCAGGAATCGGCATTAGTTCTGGATCCGCCTGTCATAGTGGCAAACTCTCCCCCAGTCCAATTTTAAAAGCTATGGGCTACAGCGATCGAGAAGCATTAGCGGGAATTCGTTTAACCCTAGGAAGGGACACCAGCGCAGCCGATATCGATTGGACGGCTCTAGTATTAAAACAAGTGATCGATCGCTGTTTATCTGCCTTAATTGTTAGCAAGAGTTAGTTTATCCCTCAAATTGCCCTTCGATCAAGATAATTTCGCCAAAATCGGGAATCCATGCCACCCAACGTCCCTGATCCTGTTCACAGAGTAGTAGCGCTTCATCAAAGCTGTAGGGAGAGGGAAGCATTCTTAGTTGTACCCATGTATTTGCTTGGGGGCAAGTAACAACGGCAGTAGTGCGGGATTGTAGTAAGGACATACACAGATCACCCTGATAATTCTGTATCTAAATTTACAAAAAAACCGATGACTGTGGGTAACTTTGTTTTAAATCTTTACCTTTTCAAGGGTGTGGGGTTTTACCCATTTTCATCTGTAACTGAATTTTCTGGCCGATTACGCCAATAGCCAGCACTTTTTGACGGCCAAAAAGCCTAAAGATATTATCCCACAAGGTTTTTAGATTTATTCGGCCAATCCTAGTTTTGACATCCTCACCGCCGTAAACGGACGGTGATTCCCAAACCTCACGATTTAGGTTTCTGCTTCTTTCCCTTGCGGGGTTCCGCACCTGCCTTAACAGATTTACTCTGTTCTGGTCTTATGGTCGCTCTACAGACTGA